>CBDTZI010000168.1:0-7356 GCA_965364865.1 uncultured bacterium
GGAGCAGTAACCGTGGGCGGAGATTCGACAGGCGGGGATTCTGCCCCAGCAGCCGCTTGGCTATCAGGCGGGGTTGACGACACCGCCGCGCCGCATTGCGGACAAAACTGACTGCCGACAGGGACATTCGAATCACATGATCTACACGAAGTCATAATTATTCATTAAGTTTCCAGCAACTCATCCTTGAATAAGGATCGCCCCGCCAGCGATGTGTGAAAACTGTATCCTACAATGAGTATAAATACAGCCAGTACAATCATAAAACTATCACCATACCAAGCTGAAAAATCGAACGAAACATCATGCCGCTCTAACAACCCAACCAGGAATCCGCCAGCAATCATAGTGAGTAAACCGAATCGAATGAGAACAAGCAACCCGATGCCATATGCGATAAATGCCGTTACAAAAGATATGACTGCTGCCCCTAGACCGCTAATTTGAAGCAATCTAACGAAATCACCCACACCAAAAATGACCAATGTGATCATGATGGCGATCCATTGATTTTTGAGTTTTAGACGTATCATAAAAAGGATAAACAGTATAATAAAAGACAACCAAATGGACCGCGGATCGATCACCCCACCGAGCACATGACGAATCCCCTTTGTGAACATGCCCCCATGAACAGGCACATCAAAAGGAATACCGAAGAAAGTCATAATATAGTTTTCACTCAACGCAATGATCCACATGATCATTCCCACGAAAGCACCAATCAGAATATCACGACCTACCAGCGGATCGCGCCATTTCCCCGCCAACAATCGATTCCACGAAATCAGCACATGGGGCCAATGTTTTCGAATATAGGGTTCCAAAGCCATATAGAACATCCAGAGTATGGCGGACAGAGCGAGTGCAAGGCCTGTCAAATTGAAAAATCGGAAAAATTCGTGTATCAGCGAAGGAAAATGCGTCGTTGTGAGCATCCAGCTGATGAGCGTCAAAACAAAATAGACTAATGCGAGATGGTTAGCTCCCGTTCGATCACCCCGTTTAAGTCGTAGGTTTCGACGTGCAATCATAATGCTGCTGATCACCACAGTCCAAAATATAATTTGCATAAAGATAATGAATATACTAAAAGCCTGAGGTCTTGCGCTTTCTCCCATCAAAGATGCCTTTGACCAGGGGCCGATGATTTGAAAATAGTTTGGTTTTCCACGGTAAGCACCCGCTTCGATTCGGATCGGGATATCCGGTTGATCGGGCCAATGTCCCTCCCACGCCGCACGTTCGTCACAGTAAACCTGAGGATTCCAGGTCGATTCAACAGGTTTAAAGTTACCCTCGTCGAATTGAGCCAGTTCAAATAGCAGAGACCACGGTGAAGGTGACTTTACCTGTGGTTGTTCTTTTTCCTGCTGAGGTGGAACCGTTAGGAAATGTAATAAACCGCCCGACGGACTTAGTCTTACATTGGACATTCCACTCACAACCAATGGTGGATCAAAATAACCAACGTGATCTTCAGAAGGTGCAGGGAGCAATAAACGAGGACTCTGCCGGTACTCAAAATACATACTTGGGATTCGCGATAATCGTAATTGTTCCCAGCGTGAGACAGACTTATCGTTTTCCTCGATATATTTCAAATATTCAAAGTTTCGAGAAAATTTCCACGATCGATCTTGAATTGTCGTTTCATATCCGAGTTGCTTTACGATTTCTTCGGCTCGATCTGCCAGCACTTCCGGTGGTTTTTCTAGAGATACATATTTTTGAATCGGGTTATTCATTGTTATTACGGCGAAGGTACCTAATAGCGTTCCGATGAATAACATCACTGCAATTGCCGGTCGTAAACCACCTACACCACCCGCAGCAGCCACCATCGAAGGATCGGGTGTCTCCCCCGCGGCTAATGCAGCCGCCAACGGATCTCCACCTGGAAGTGCTGCGGCTACAGCCATTGCGGAGGAGGGACGAGCAGCCGGTTGTGATTCCAAGCAACGTAAAATCACCCGTTCCACAGAACTGTCCACACCGTCCATGAGAGTTGAAAGAGTCGTTGCGTCGGTTTCACTGCGGTGGGTTAATAATTCTTGTTTGCTACTGCCGCTGAAAGCACGATGGCCGGTGAACAATTCAAACAGCACTAACCCCAGCGAATACAAATCACTCTTAACCGAAACTTCTTTTCCTGAAAGCTGTTCGGGCGACATATAAGCTGGCGTGCCCGCTTGAATGTCTCGACCCGAAAATTCTTCCACAAAACCGGCCAATCCGAAATCGGTGATGCGCACCCGGCCTCGCTCGTCGATCATAATGTTGTGCGGTTTTAAATCACGATGCAGCACACCCTTGTCGTGAGCAGCCGCCAATCCTGCACAAATCTGACGTGCGATCTGCAACGCCTTGTCGCCGGAGGGTCTACCCATTCGCCGAAGAACCGAAGCCAGGTCTTCGCCACTGACATATTCCATCGTAATAAATGGATGACCGTCGGCTTCTCCAATATCGTATACCCGACACACGTTGGGATGGGATACCTGACGAGCCACGCGCACTTCGTGATGTAACCGGTCGAGACGGGATTGGTTTTTTGCCAGTGACTCAGGTAGAAATTTTAACGCGACCGGCTGACGCAGTTTAAGATCATCCGCACGATAGACTTCACCCATACCACCCTTACCAAGTAAGCCGACGATGCGATAACGATCCAACAGCATCGTACCGGGTGTAAAACGTGCGTCGTCAATTGAATCGGAGGATGTACCCGTTGCGGAGTCGTAAGCGGGTATGGCAGCCACTCTTTTTTGCGGCGAGGTCACCGTCGGACCAAATGCTTCAGGTGGTGAATCTGCGGACGGAGTATTCTCCCCAGCCACAGCTTCCCCCGTAGCGGGATCAAAAGCACTTTGTGCCCCGCATTGCGGACAAAACCGACTACCGTCAGGTACATCATTTGAACAAGATTTACACTGGCCCATGAGGAGGAATTATACACAGAATTGTATTTATGACGAATTTGAACCTCGCACGCTTTTTGCTATATTCTACAACCGGAGAATGGGTAAGAAAAATACTCAAACATGACGACGAGAAGTATGTCTGAACCTATCGTGACTACGAAAAAGTATACACTACGACTGTGAGAGGTGCTTTTCGATGAGTTGACCTACGAGTTTGGGGTCGGCTTGCCCGCCGGAGAGTTTCATCACCTGGCCGCGAAGAAAACCCATGGCTGCCTTCGCTTTTTTGGGATTTTTCAACGCGTCTTCAACCGCCTGCGCATTGTCGGCCAGCGCCTGATTCACCCACGCTTCGGTCGCGCCGGTGTCGGTCACCTGAATGAGTCCCATTTCATTCGCTAGTGCGTCAGGAGATATTTTACTATCAAGCATGGCCTCGGCTATTTTGTTGGCAGCTGATTTGTTAATCGTTCCATCGAAAACCATTTTCGCCAATTGTGCAATACGATCGCTTTCGACCCCCAAATCAGTAATGCTCATCTCGCGATCGTGGGCAAGTTTTAGCCAGACATTCACGAATTGCTTGCACGCCACATCCACTGGCGCACCCGTATCAATCACTCGTTCAAACAAATCCGCGGTCGCGCGATGAGACACCAGCGTCTGAGCGTCATCCGCGGACATGCCATATTCATTGGCGAACCGCTCGCGCCGTTGAAGCGGCAACTCGGGCAGCTTCTGTCGCGCCTTCGCCAACATGGCTTCGTCCACCTCCACCGGCACCAGGTCTGGATCGGGAAAATATCGATAGTCGTGGGCGGCTTCCTTGCTACGCTGAAACTCCGTCACACCTTTGTCCGCATTAAAGCCGCGATTTTCATTGGGGGCTTTTCCTAAAACATAATCGTGATCGTTAGACCATACTTCCACTTGACGCTGTGCGTCGTACTCAATCGCATCGCGCACCGCTCGAAAACTGTTCAGGTTTTTGATTTCTGCGATCGGCGTTCGATATTCCTGGCCGTCGTGCTCAATCACCACGTTGACGTTCGGCTCAAAGCGCATCTGGCCTTTCTTCATGACCCCCTCGGTCACCCCTAGATAGGTCATCAGCTTTTGCAACTCAGTGCAAAATGCGTAGGCTTCCTCCGAATTCGTCAAATCCGGCTCGGTCACAATTTCCAGCAGCGGCGTACCCGCACGGTTCAGATCGACCAAAGTCCCTCCGGTAGCGTGTATGTTCTTGCCTGCGTCCTCTTCCAGATGAGCACGAAGAATGCGAATGTGTTTCATCGACCCATTGACCGGGACTTCAAAATAACCATTGGCTGCCAGCGGCAAATCGTATTGCGAAATCTGATAATCTTTGGGCATGTCGGGATAGTAATAACTTTTTCGATCCCATTTGGTGTGCGAGGCGATCGTGCAGTTCAACGCCATCCCAGCCAACATCGAAAGCTCAAACGCTTTCTTATTAATGACCGGCAATGAACCCGGATGGCCCAGGCACACCGGGCAGACACAACTATTCGGCGGCGCCTCAACTTCTACAGGACAACCACAAAACATTTTCGACTTCGTGAGAAGTTGAACGTGTATTTCCAGACCGATGATCGTTCGGGTTTTCAAATTATGAGCCATCATTTTGATAGTGTATAAGATTTGCGGCTGGGGTAATAGACTTGTGTAATTCTTTCCACCAGCCCGCGAAGAAGGAGTAAACGCACAGCGATTAAGTCACGACCGACTGGAGATCGCTGCAGCCAGGGGATTCACCACACTGGGCACGATGCGATCCGTAGCCAATTCATCAATCGTGTCAAAAAGAGAGTTCAATTCGAGCGACAGATCGTTGGTCTTTCCGTCGCTCCAGTATTTACGAATCGTTAAATAGACAGTGATGGGTTCGTTTTCGTAATTCGCGCTGCGCACCTCGAACGTCGTGGTGCGAGATTTCACTTCCACATAGGCTTGTAAATCACACTCTGGAGAGAGACAGACACCATAATAAGGTTGCGTGTCAATCACATGAGATACCTGATCGCCGAAAAGAAACCCACTGGCTGGCTGATCGCCCATCATCGTTTCGGCTACCAGTTGATCATGATTGCCGCGATATTCCATATCGAATCCGTAGACCACTTCCATGTGGTCATAATCGATATCACTAAACGTCAGATGATAAGGAGCCTGCGTAAGAATGAAATCACAAAATTCGCGCACTTCGTCGAGATCGGTGGGTGCGAAGTGACCAAACCGCAGACTGTTTGCATCGAGACGAATCCAACGACGTGAACCACGCTCGTCGACATCCTCTTCCAGGACGATTGATTTCTTGTCGTGTCGCCGCATTTTTTTCAATCGAGGGTATTGTTTGCGAACCTGATCGAAAAAATGCAGCACCGTCTCACGCTCCAGCGACATGTCCAACCGGAGATAGAGACGACAGCTCACATAGAAATCATCACACACGGCACCCAACCCGTTATTCATGGCGATCCTCTTTGGCAGGATGAATTGTTATCCGAACTTCGTACCATTATGCGATAAACCTACACCTGTTTCAACCAAAAAATTGTTGCGAAGCGAATTTTATACAACTTATTTTACACGGAGCTTGGAATATGGCATTGTTCAGTGGCAAAAAGTAGACCGATTTATTTTTTGAACATATCCTGTCGATAGATAACAGGTAATAAACTCACACGATTTGAACCAAAGAGTTGAACATGACGACAATCGTATCAGGAACCACAACAGAACGGATCATCAGAACAGCCATCGCGACTCTGATTTTCAGCGGGTATTCGTGCTGGCTGCTCTGGGATGGCTATGTCAGTTACCCGCAACAAAACATTCGTGCCGCATTTATAAACAAAATTGGTGTAGAGCTTCCCGACCCCCTGCCTGTTAGTGATCCAAAACTCACAGCGGATGTTATTGAGGCCATACCCCAGGGAACGACCGTTGACATCATTAAAAATCAATGGGGTGAACCACATTTTGAGCACCAAAATAAATTATACTATTTTGGCGAGGCTGGATTTGCGATGATTCAAGTTGGCCGATCGAACGTAGCCGAACTTCGTTGGAACGAGGGGCCACGATATAAACAACTGGATATCACATTGCAGCGGATTTTTGGGTTCAGCTTGATTCCGGTCGGGCTGGGCTTTTTGATTCATCTTGTTCGCGTACTTCGAACACGCGTGGAGTTAAACGATCAGGGATTGCACATTCGCAGCCGACCGTTGATTCTGTTTGAAGATATTCGTTCTATCTCCAAACCCGATCCCGATGGTAAATCTTCGTCTGTGGGGTTGCACTATCATCCAGGCGGTGAAGAAAAAATAGTGAATCTGGATCCGTATGTTGTGAAAAAACTTCCTGAAATCATCAAAATCATTCAGGATAAACTTGATTTAAGAAATGTTTGAAATAGTTTCCTGGGCGATCGCCTCAGGTGTCTTACCCGTTGTATCCACTCGTAGCGTACATACACGTTTATAAATTGGATTTCGCTCAACCAGCAAGGCTTGAACTTCTTCGAGGCCTTTTTGATCTGTGAGTGACGGTCGAGTTTGCGGTGTATTTATATCTGCGGAGATACGATCCCATAGAACGTTAGCCTCTGCGGTCAACCAGACTAAAGTTGCGACCGAGCCAAGCCGTTCCACGTTTCGATCATCCAGTACAGCCCCACCCCCCACACTGATCACAGCCGGTGGATTTGTCGTTACTTGTTCGATAGCCTGCCGCTCTCGATCACGAAAACCGGCTTCACCCTTGCTCGAAAAAATCTCGGCGATCGTTTGGTTCGCCCGCTGTACAATTACATCATCGGTATCGACGTGTTCACCGCCTCGCAGCTTCGCCAGCGCACGGCCAACCACTGTTTTGCCACTGCCACGCATTCCGATCAGTGCGATGGTTTGATTGATTGGGTTGTTGGTTTTTGTCATCAATTTTTTGAGTTCTGTTACGAGCCATCACGGACAAGCAAAGCTTGACCGTGGCACCCAATCCTCAGCTCCTTCAAGTCGGTAGCATTAAGTCATCACTTCCCGATTTTTTCTTCGATCCAATTTTTCGCTGCCTGGCTGTCTGGCGATTTTCCGAACCAGAGTTCAAACTGCATCGCGGCTTGTCTGACAAACATATCGACACCATTCAAACACGGCACGCCCGCCCGTTTCGCGTCTGACAATAATTTCGTCTCCAGCGGATTATAAATCATATCAAAAACAAGTTTGTACCCGGATAACGCATCATCGGGCATAGGGTTTTCATCCACCGCAGGCCAAAGACCGATCGGCGTGCAGTTCACCAGCAAATCGCCATCGCCATAAGCACGCTGTTCCCAGGATGCAGCGACGAATCCATACTCTTCAACCAACGCGTGCGTTTTTTCCGCCGATCGACCATACACCAT
>CBDTZI010000169.1:0-7356 GCA_965364865.1 uncultured bacterium
GCCCGACAAGATAATTAGGCTTCGCGATGAACGAATACAACAGTGCGAGCATCAGAGGCAGCAGCGTCAATCCTGCAAAAACGATATGCAAGTTCTTACCTGAACCGCAGGCGAAATTGAATTCTGAGCCGCGGGCTTCAGCCCGCGCGGTGCTACAATTTTCTTTAGCTCCCAACATTTTACAACGAACCACCCACAAAAAAGCGGCGATCATCAACACCGCTGGCACTGTACGCGCGATAGCCACTAACATGTGCGATTGATATGCAATCGTGTCCGGCGAAAGAATAGATAAACCGCGCAGATGCAGGGGATATCCACCGGCAGGCAGAAATGCCCACAGTGTTTTCGGAAGAGCTGAAAACAAATCGACAACTGATCCAAATGAATCCGCGATCCACGCGCCGCCGCCGCCCCTGGCTGCGGGTAACACCGCAACTACAAAATAAGGCACAAAACATATCCCCACCAACGCCATCGTAATAAACAAACGACGAAAAGTGTGGGCACGAATACTAGTATCGTTCCCAAAAAGGTTATGCAACATTTCAGCTCCCCTCCTTACTAAGGAGGGGCTGGGGGAGGTGTTCTTTAGGATGTTTACCCCCCTCAATCCCCCCTTGGAAAAGGGGGGAAGAAATAACACACAAACTGCCGATGCGGGAATCCAATACAAAGTAAAATAATGCAGGTGCATACACGCTAGCAGCGAAACGCCCGTAAGTAACCACCACTTCCAACGATTGGAAAGACATGCGTGCACGAGAAACAACAAGGTGACCGACAACAATAACGTCCACAGCGCATACGCCCGCGCTTCGTGTGCGTAATATATATGTAGAGGATTCAGAGCGACAAAAAACATGCAGACGATCGCTAATCCATCGCCGCGAATTTTTCGCGCGACAAAACCCAAAATCGGAATGGTCAGTATCGCAGCCAATGATGAAAACGATCTGAATGCCGCTTCGCTATCGCCAAACAGTGATACCCAGCCTCGCATCAAAAAATAATAGGGCAGGTTGGTGCTCTCTACGAGCAGGTTGGAATCAGCTGGCCAATCGAAAAGATGATGTACATAGATAAACGTGCAACTTTCGTCGAACCAGAAATCGCGCGACGAAATCCCCCAGAATCGCAGCGCTCCGCCGATCAACATCAATCCAAGACAACATAGTATGAACTTGCGAGACAAAGGTTTCTGGTCGATGATTTTCTTCATTATCAAATTATTATAGTGAAATGTAATAAGATGTTTTCATGGCATTTAACAATCAACTGGATATGCTATGTTGTCACACAGCCTTGATAACCGTCCAGAAGCTCTGGGCACTAAGAATTATAAAGAATAATATACCAAAGGCGAATAATAAAGCAGAAAGCAAGAGAGCCGTTCTATTCTGTTTCGAGAGATGATCTACCAATACATCGAATATGTCATTTTTTATTGTATCTTCGGCTCCCTGAATTCCGTGATGTAAATTACTCCCTGCTTGACTATTTTTTTTAACCTCGGATAATGATTTACCAATGCCACTATGAATACTCACAATAGATGATTCAAGGTTCTTCGAATGGTCGAAATAATAAGCGTGTATCAATTGATTAGACAATATATACATTCCACGATGCTGTAGCTGATAATCAGCAAAATTGGTGTAGTTCTTGATGAACTTTGGACATTGAAGCAAGTACATCACCTGAGCGAGCGCGAATGCTACGGACATAAAGTAAAATAATGTCCAGCGAAATGGCAAGCAAAACGGTATGGCCACTGTATTACCGAATACTACGACATCAAAGGACTCAGGAAAGTTTACTAGTATCCGAGCAATGATTGGAACAAAGATGAACCAAAGGAATGATGTACGAATCAAACGGCTATTACCCAACGACCTCAGACTCGTCCAACTTAACCGTTTGATCGGCATCACAGTACTCCAATTAAGCAGAGGTATTTCACTAATACTCGAGAGTGTTTGACCTCCATTTTACAGCCTCTAGTTCTCTTGTTCCCCCGGATCGAAAACATACACTCGCTGCAGCCAGGCTTCGTCGATCTCGCTTTGAACTTTTAATATCGAAAACAACGGCTGATCGCGATCGAGACGAACTTCGACCACACGCCCAATCGTCATCGCGGAGGGCAATGCACCGCTGGTCGGATCCGACAAGACTACGTCACCCACCATGAGGCCACCCTCTTCCACTTCGCGACGAGGCACGTCTCTGATTTCCATTTTCCCCTTACCGCGACCTACCATCCAATAGTAATCGCCGATCAGCGTAAACGTGTCACCCTCAAACCGTCCGATCCGTACTTTCATTTCTACGCTGATGTCGCTGAGCAGTTTGATGCGTGCGGTATGGGTTCCGGTTTGTTCGACGATCCCGATAAACGATTCTCCGCGCAGGATGGTCATCCCGTTTTGCACGCCGGTTTCGTCACCGCGATCAATCGTAAAATATCGCGAAGCCACAGGGGCACCCATTTTCACGCCCTGCAAACTTCCCGCATTGATCAATCGCGACGATCGCCAGGACAGTAGATCGGGTGTCACAATTCCCGCGGGAATCAGTTGGCCTTGCGATCCCAGGCGTTGACCTTCGACATCCCATGAGCGCGTCGCGGTCAAAATCCCCACGTCACGCTGCAAATCTTCCAAGCGCAGGCTCATCGAAGCGAGCCTATGTTCTAACGCAAGTTTTTCACGCTTTATCGCATCGTATTCAGCGCCGGAAACATCCGTAGTCGACGCCCCCGCCTCGCCAACCAAAGCATCGGTCGCAGAGGAAGCGGCGTGTTGAAACGGAATCAGAATCTGCACCAGGCTGATCAGGCGACCCCCGATCGATTGGGGCATGATCAAAGCCGCCAGCGCGATCACGAACAAAACAATCAGCGTTGATTTTCTGGAAGGTTTACCCCACTTGGATCTGCTCATCGATAAGCCGCCGAGAGTAAGGGATTGGGATTAAGGGTTAATCGTCCCATGAGAAAAGTTGATTTGAAAAATTTTGATCCATCCATAGATCGGGGAGCCGGGATACGGATCAGAAATCATCCGCATCGGATTCCATCGTATCTTTCCACGTGGAGAGATTTTCGAGGTAAACACTCGTGCCACGAGCCACACAACTCAGCGGGTCATCCACCAATTTGACATCAACACCGGTGGCTTCGGTCATCTGCTCCACCAGGCCGTGCAGCAACGCGCCGCCGCCCGCCAGGTGGATACCATTTTCAACGAGGTCCGCAGCCAATTCCGGCTCGGCGTTTTCGAGGGTACTGCGAACACACTCAATAATATGACCAATCGGCTCACTCAACGCTTCGCGAATTTCCTCAGCCGTAACGATGCATCTTCGAGGCAGGCCGCAAACCACATCACGCCCGCGAACCTCCTTCGTGGCTGAGTCACCCTCTTCGGTGGTGGAAAAAGAACCCAGCTCGATTTTCACCTGCTCTGCGGTTTGTAATCCGACCATCAAATCATATTTACGTCGCATGTAATTGACGATGGCCAGGTCCATTTCATCCCCAGCTACGCGGATGCTTTGAACCACCGCGACATCCGCCAATGACATGATCGCGACTTCCGTCGTGCCGCCACCAATATCCACAATCATCGATGCAGTGGCTTCACCAATGGGTAATCCCGCACCAATCCCCGCAGCCATCGGCTCTTCCACCAGATAAACGCGACGGGCACCCGCACGCTCGGCAGAATTATACACCGCACGTTTTTCGACAGCGGTAATACCAGAGGGAACTGCGATCACAACGCGAGGCATGACAAAACGACGCCGGCCGTGAACTTTGCGGATAAAATAGCCGAGCATAGCTTCGGTGATATCAAAGTCGGCAATCACCCCGTCTTTTAAGGGGCGAATAGCCGTGATCGAACCGGGTGTTCGACCGAGCATTTCCTTGGCGACCTGACCCACCGCGTTACCGTTGCGCAAAACCTGATTGGTCCCGCGCTTCACCGCCACTACAGAAGGTTCATTGAGAACGATCCCTTCACCCTTTACACAAACCAGTGTATTACAAGTGCCGAGATCGATACCCATATCGACGCTGAACATGCCGAACAGGGAGTCAAAGATCACGTGGAAATCCTTTCCGCCGCCAAAAAAAATACCCGTTACGGGTGAATCCGATCGCCCAACATGGAAACCGGTCTATCAAACCAGACTACACTTCATAAGAACTGTCGATCGGTCGATTCGTTAAGAATTCGTATTGCGCCAGTTGCGACCGAACGATTAACCGTTGTACACAGGATTATGCAGGTGTAAACGGGTTCCAGATACCAAATAATTGAATGCTGCGCATGCCCAGATAAACCGTCGCGCCGGCGATCAGAATCGTAGCTACGATCAGTAGAATCGTATAAATGTCATTGGCTGGTTGAGTTTTACTTTCAGGACGATCACTCATCGACATCCACTCCGTTTATCCAAAATCGAGCACGAAAGGCCCGAATAATCCGATCAGCCTGATCGGTAACACTCTCACAAAATTTATCCGCGGGTCGAAGCCAGTCCCATCGCATCGATGACCATGTCACCCAGTCCGGGATTCACGGAAGATCGAACAATGCGGCCTGCGGAGCTATTCGGATCGACCAAGTCAATCTTCACATCACCCACATATTCACCATCGCGGTGAATGACAAAGATCATTCCTTCTTTCACGCCGTCCGATCCGCCGACGCTGATGGTGACGAGTTTACCATTCATTTCGATGACACGGCCTCGAATCGGAGTCGCCGCGACCGGCGATAACGCGTCGACACCTGACATCGCGGTTCCCGAAGCGGATTCAAACGTGACCATCCCCGATGGTGAACGAGAACCTTGAGACAGCTTGGAGTTTTGATCCTGTAGAATTTTGACCTGCTGTTCAAACTGACGTTTTTCCTCGATCATCACCGAAACCTGAGCCGTCAGCTCATTCACGCGATCGTTCAAATCGATGTTGCGACGTTCCAGATCGATACCGCGTTTTTCCAGACCGTTACGTTGTTTGTGATATTCTTCGCGGGCGTTCTCAGCGACATTCAATCTTGCCAGTAACCCACGGTTCATTGCTTCGGCGCTGGTTTTGTCCGCTTTGAGTTGTGCAATTTCCGTACGAATCACCGCAAGCTCGGAACTGTTGTTATGTAGTTTGGCTTGGAGTCTGTTGTTTTGTTCACGATGAAGCCTGACATTGTCCCTGGCGGTGGCCATGTCCGCTGCGGAGGCGGAAATCAGGTTGCGCAGGTTGGTGTCAGCGGTGCGGGCGTGTTGTTCATATTTTTGAGCGGTGTCTTTCCAGTTGGCGCTGCGAGCGACCACCGAAATCGTCATCGTTGAAAACGCAACACTGAACAGCACCAGAAGAACGACAAATACTTTTGTTATTGTACTCAAGGAAGGTCTCCCTCTCTTAGCCTAATCGAAAGCCTCGAAGGTCATAGCTATACATTTCAGTCCCTTACCGATTCCCCGTTATCGCTAAAGGAACGCAAAATTAAAATACACACGTTCGGGAATCGCCGCGTCGTAGAGTCCGTTCCAATGCCTGGGTAGGGTAAAACTTACACGACCATTCTCATGCAATCCTTCGCATGAAGAGTAAGCCCAAGTGCGACGAATATAAATCTATATCGCAACCTGTCACTTTTTGCAACCCCCCACAACCCCGCAGATTACTTCACACCCCACAATTTTCTCGTTACGGGCCGATAATGATCCCCCGAAACACCCCTGTCAACGATACAGCCGTCGTGTGAGGCATGAGCTGGGCCACCAAAATCGCCGGTCAACCGGCTTTTTTTTCCGGTATGTCGCTGATAATCTTCTGAATGGCAGATTGCGTGAAAGTCATCTTGGTGTTGTTCGACTCATCCACTTTGAGCACCACCTCGTCTTCCTTGATGGAAACCACCGTGCCCACGATACCGCCGATCGTCAAAACGCGGTCATTCTTGGACATCTCGGAGTACATCGTCTGACGAGCACGTTTCTCTTTTTTCTTCTGGCTTCGAGCACTTAGAAAAATAAAAGCCACCATCGCAATCATCAGTGCGAAAGGGAAAAACGGCATTGAGTTGGATTGAGCGGCCGGAGCAGGCCCCGACGGGGTAGCCTGAGCAAGCCACAATATGATCGATTGATTCATTATTAGATTTCCTTTTCATCCGTATGGGCCGACATCGCGGCGATCGGATATTCTTCTATGATTCTTGCAAGTTGACCTTCACAAATCAATTCCCGAATCCGGGCCATAAACCTCTGATAGAATCGCAGATTGTGAATGGAGGTCAAGGTCGGACCCAGCATTTCTCCGGCATTAAACATGTGACGGATGTAGCCGCGTGAAAACCGCTGACAGGCTTCGCAGTCACAATCCGCTTCCAGGGGCTGATCATTGAGGCGATGCTGCTCATTTCGCATTTTCAAAGGCCCCTCAGCCGTAAACGCGTAGCTGTTTCGACCGTTTCGTGTGGGCAAAACACAATCGAACATATCCACACCAGCCATCACCGCAGCCAATATATCTCGCGGCATGCCCACACCCATCAGATATCGAGGTCGATCGTTCGGCAGCATCGAAGCCACCGGCTTCAACACCTCGACCATCTCTTCGTGCGATTCGCCCACCGACAAACCGCCGATGGCATAACCATCAAAACCGATTTCGATTAACGCCTCCGCACAACGCTTTCGTTCATTTACATCCAGCCCGCCCTGAACAATGGCAAACAACACCTGATCTTTTCGTGCGTGAAAATCCTTGCACTGACGCGCCCAGCGAATCGAACGATCGACCGCTTCGATCAGCGTTTTTCGATCACAGGGTAGCGGCGGACACTGATCGAAGGCCATAATCACATCCGCGCCGAGTTTGTTTTGAATGTCCGTAGCGGTCTGCGGATTCAACGTCATGTGCGCGCCGTCGATGTGCGATAGAAACGTAACACCGTCATCCGTGATTTTATTGATCTTACCCAATGAAAAGACTTGATAACCGCCACTGTCGGTAAGAATGGGGCCATCCCAGCCCATAAATTTGTGCAATCCACCCAGCGACTGCACGACCTCCGCGGAGGGTCGAAGCTGCAGATGATAGGTGTTGGCTAAAATCATCTGCGCGCCGGTCGCCGAAAGCTGAACCGGCGTGACCCCTTTGACCGAGCCTGCGGTGCCCACCGGCATAAACACCGGCGTTTCCACGGCTCCATGCGGGGTCTCCAGCCGACCTCGACGAGCAGACCCGTCGCTATGTGAAACTTCAAAACTGAACATGGTTGTATTTTACAGGCGAAACGAAGTGAAAGCGAATGGCAGGGGAATATCTTCAAA
>CBDTZI010000170.1:0-7343 GCA_965364865.1 uncultured bacterium
AAACGGAAGGATATGGGGTAGATCCCACTGCGGTTACTTTCTCGCAGGTACTGATTCATCTAATGAATGGTAAAAAAAATCGTGAATTCGTGAGTGATTTCCGCCGTTTTTTCCTGCGTGGGCTGGGGGCATTGGTCCCAACCCTGTTGACGTTTGCCATCCTGATGTGGGTCTATCAACTCGTCAATGAGAATGTGGGTCAGCCCATCACGAAGGGGCTGATGATGATGTGTTCCTGGGTGAGCGAACGTCCCACTCCCAGTGCGGTCAATCTGGACCGCGATCCCTTAATCTATGGAACCCCTATCGATGAGTGGAATGAGTATGGCGAACGCCTCACGATCGAATACAAGACGATATGGCATAAGGCTTTAAGCCATCCCGACCCCAAGGCTCGAATGCACGCCGAGGAGATGAAGGACTGGGCAATCTGGGAAATCGCCTTTAGAAAGTACAGGCTATACCTGCTTGGTTTCTTAATCGCCGTAATTATCGTATACTTCACTGGCTTCTTTCTTGCCAGTTTCATTGGCCGGGCGAGTTGGCGCGCAGGGGAAGGCCTGTTGCATCGGATACCGCTGATTAGAGCGATTTATCCACATATTAAGCAGGTTACAGACTTCCTGCTCTCGGAACGGAATGTGGAGTTCTCTGGCGTAGTTGCGGTTGAATACCCCCGTAGAGGGGTCTGGTCGCTGGGTTTGAGTACGGGAGCGCCCATCAAGCGGATTCAAAATGAAATTACAGAAGATCTGGTTACGGTATTTATCCCAAGTTCACCCACCCCTATTACCGGGTATGTGATCACAATACCCAAACGAGATACGATTAAGTTAAATATGACGATCGATGAAGCGTTGCGGTTCTCAATCAGCGGGGGTGTGATCAAACCGCAGGATTGGTCGGACACGCAGGAGAAAGAAAAAAACAAATTGAATCCCGAAACGTAGTTCGGTTCCTTATCAATACATCGGTTACTCCGTGATAGCCATGAATTGATTGATGAATAATTTTGACGATCGTGTGAAACTTGATACGAATCAATCCCGGTGTCGTACGGCCGGTTTAACAAGGAGGTTGATCTGTGCAAATTACAGTGACAGGACGCCATGTGGATGTGACGGAGGATGTTCGTAAATATGTGGAAGCCAAGGCCAACAAGTTGCCGCGGTTTTATGATCGTATTCACGAAATCGAAGTCATTCTCGACCATGAATCTGAACAGTTTAAGGCTGAGATGATCGTGCGTGCTGGCAATAAACACACGTTTGTTGCCAGCGAGAGCGGCCCGGACACTTTTACATTGATCGATGTCATTACGGACAAACTGGAAAGACAGTTGACCCGGCACAAAGAGAAAAACCAGGAACACAGACACGAGGGGAAGATCCCTCCGCCCAATGATCAGTAACGTGAACAGCCATAAGGGTTCACGAAACAGGAATCATTGCGTAAACGTCTTATACAGTGAACGAACACAACGGATACGAGTATGAAACTATCGGATTTAATACACACACCCTCGGTGATACCAGAACTCCAGGCCAAGGATCGTAATGGTGTGATTCGTGAATTGGTCGAATCACTCGCAAAAAACGGCGCGATTGATCTAAGCACCGTCGAAACGATCGCCCGATCTGCGATTGCACGCGAAAATCAGGGCAGCACCGGTTTTGGAAAAGGGGTGGCTGTGCCCCACGTCAAACACGAATGTATCAAGACGATGTCAGCCACTATCGGTTGTTCGAGTCACGGAGTTGATTTTCAGGCGCTGGATCAGGCTCCAGTATATTCGGTGTTTATGTTACTTTCACCGGCTGACGCACCGGACGAGCACCTGGCTGCGATGGAAAAAATCTTTCGTTACTTACAACGTGAAAATTTTAGAAAGTTCCTGCGTCAGGCGGAAACCCATGAAGAGATCGTGGAGTTGATCCAAGAGGCGGATGAACAAAAGAGTGAATAGGGTTGTTTCTTGTACAACACCCCAAACGAACAAAACCATGTGAACAGGTGGACCACGATTGACACAAAACCAGACCGAGTCTGGACGGGAAGTAACTATTTCCAATGTACAGGGGCTTCATGCGCGGCCTGTCATGCAGTTCGTGGACATCGCTTCAAAATTTCAATCGGACATTAAAGTCCGCAACGTATCACTGAACGGTCAGTTTGTAGATGGTAAAAGCGCGATGCAGATGATGCTTCTGGAAGCGACAAAAGGATGCAAAATACGAATCGAGGCGATCGGGGACGATGCGGACTCAGCGACCTTGGCGCTGTGTGCGTTGGTCGAAAAGGGATTCGAACCGACCACTGTTCAAAACGACTAAGCGTGTTGCCTCCTCAAGATCGTAACGAATCTCATCACGATATTTTTCAAATGGATGAGATGACAACATCCTTTACTCTGCACGATCATCTCACTCGATTTCGTAAGAATTCTTACCAGAATATATTGTAGCGAACGATTTATGGAAATTCTTAGAGGTATTTCGGTAGCTCCCGGTGTTGCGATCGGCGAAGCGGTCATTCTCGACGCGGAGGATTACCGAATCCCCTATCGTACAGTATCAACGGAATATGTTGAAAGAGAACTTCTACAACTCGATAAAGCGTTCACCACTTCTTTGGAAGAACTGTCAAAACAATCGGAATGGCTTCATGAAACCTTGGGAAAAGATGCTGCCAATGTGTTTGACTGGCATGTCGGCGTGCTCAACGATACGCAGCTGAGGAAAAACATAGAACAGCTTATTCGCGAAAAACAGGCCGCCGCCGCGTATGCAACCAGCACGGTGATGCGTAACTACCAGAGACGCTTCATGCAGATGAAGGATCCTTTACTGGTCGAACGCATTCGAGATGTACAGGATATTGAACGCCGTTTGCTGCGTAACATCCTGGGGGATACGCGTGAGGATCTGGCCCATTTAAGTAAGCCGGCGATTCTGATTGCGCATGATCTTACGCCGACGCAGACCGCCAAACTGGCTGAAACGAAAGTCACTGGTGTGGCACTGGACGTCGGAGCGGCCACCTCACACACTGCCATTTTGTTACGCTCGTGGGGTCATCCGGGCGTGATTGGCCTGAAAGATGTTTCCACTCGTATCAGCGGTGGCGACACCGTGATCATCGACGGTACAAACCATCTGGTGATCGCCAATCCCAACGAAGCGACGCTCGAAGAATATCGTCAGCAACAACAGGCTTATGTTCGTTTGACGGGTGAGCTGGATGAATTGATCGATTTGCCCTCCGAGACCCGTGACGGCCAGCGGATTCAACTATTCAGCAACATCGAGTTCCCGAAAGAGACCGCCATCGGTATGAAAAAAGGCTCGGACGGTGTCGGATTGTATCGAACGGAATTTTTGTTTTTAAGACCTGAAGGTGCGCCATCTGAAGATGAGCAATACGAGGCTTATAAAAAAGCGATCGTTGACGCGAACGGGTCACCCGTCACGATTCGTACGTTCGATTTGGGCGCGGATAAATATACCCAGCAACAACATTATGAGCAGGAACGAAATCCCATGCTTGGGCTTCGATCCATTCGATATAGTTTGCAAAATCTGGATATGTTCAAAATTCAGCTTCGGGCCATTCTGCGGGCGTCGGTGCATGGGAACATTCGCATCATGTTTCCGCTGATCAACAGCCTTATGGAATTCCGCCAGGCCAAGATGACCGTTTTCGACGCAATGGAGGATTTAGAGGAAGAAGGAATAAAATTTGCGAGCGAAATCCCCATCGGCATGATGCTGGAAACCCCGGCGGCCGCGATTCAAGCTAAAGAGTTTTGCCGGGAAGTCGCGTTTATCAGTATTGGAACGAACGATTTGATTCAATATCTACTGGCCGTAGACCGTGGCAACGAACGGGTATCCCCATATTATAACCCCTCACATCCTTCCGTACTTCGGGCGATAAGAGATGTGATCCGTGCATGTACACGAGCCGGGATTGAGTGTACGATATGCGGAGAGATGGCGGGTCAGCCCCTCTATACTTTACTGCTGATCGGCTTTGGATTGCGTAATTTTTCGATGGCACCTGCGAATATACCCGAAATTAAAAAACTCATTCGTTTAGTCACCATGACGCAGGCCCTGAGAATCGCAAAACGCGCATTACATTTTGATACTGAACGACAGGTAACGAATTACCTGCGCGATCAAACAAGAAAAGTCCTGCCTGAGGATCCGATATAGAACGTTGGACGACGTCATCCTCATAGCAGAAACGAAAGGAAGTCGTGCGAGATTTTGAACCCCGGGGTTACTCGCATGCTGTTTTGATGAAAGGGTAATCGACTACGGACCCGTCGTCTGATCAACTACATTATCGTTGGATGTTTGATTACAGTATCGACGGCGATTTGCGATATATATCGCATCACGACACGCTACGGCTTTTTCAACGAGCGATAGCACGGGCTGACATTCCCATTCGGTATTCACAAGGATTTAATCCCCAACCGAAAATGTCGATCCCGCTACCTCGACCCGTAGGGATTGCGTCCGAGGCCGAGTCCATTGTCATTGAAACAGCGCAATTGGTTGAACCGGATGATGTACTGCAACGCTTAAACAGTCATACCCCTGTGGACCTTGTTTTACGTTGCGTCCGTCAATTACAGACCGGCGAAAAGCCACAACCCGATCAGGTTCGATATCGTTTTGAACCGGGCGATCCAATGCCCGAAAATATCAACGCACTGATCGAACACCTACTCGGATCCGACGTCGTCCATGTGGATCGAATGAACCCGAAAGATAGAATTTCAAAAAAAATTGATGTTCGACCTTACCTGCTTGCCCTGCGCAAAGAAAACGATGTCATTGAATTTACATTGCGCGTCACGGGCCAGGGTACTGCCAAGCCCTCAGAAATTGTGGGGCTTCTGGGTTTTGATTCACATTCGATAAACCATCAACTACGACGAATGGAGGTCCGATGGCGATAGAACCAACGCTTGAAGAACCTATGACAACTCCCACAACCAACAAAAAAGAATCGCAAAGTACGCCCAAAAAATCTAAAAGACGAAGAAGATCTTCGCGTAGTACGGCTGCGAAAAAGGAATCGAAATCAACTGTTACGGCTGACTCAAAAGTGACTAATTCTGAATTGGTCCAGGAGGTGAAGGCGATCCCCATTGAAGTCAAAGTGAATACCCCCGTCGCCACTCAAGTCGATGTGGGAGATATCGCGCCGTCTGTGAAATCTCGGCGCCGCCGAGGTAGAAAACCTCAAGCCGAAAAAAAAGTCGAAACTTCTGAGAACAAACCACAAGAAGAGACCTCGACAGCTCCTGCCACCTCCCGGTCTAGACGATCCAAAAGAAGTCGTGGGCGCTCCAGAAAACCAAAAGCCACCGAGACCGCCGACAGCTCACCGTCGGAGGAAGCGCCACAAGTCGAATCGAAGACGACGGATGCCATACCCACTCCACCAGAACATGCTCGTCCATCATCCGGTCGAGAAAACGAGACCCGAAAAAAACCTCGAACCCGCTCAAGAAAGTCAACGGCGAATAAGCGACAGAGAAGTAAATCTGAGGCCGCCACACCGGCGGATCAGGAGTTTTCACCTGCGACCCCTGGCGCCAAACTTACACGAGAAATGGTCATCAATGTTTCCGGGCAGGATGAATGTCGGATTGCTATTTTGAGCGAAGGTCGTCTTGAAGAATTGTTTATCGAACGAGCCTCTTCACAGTCTCATGTCGGAAATATCTATAAGGGCATCATCACCAATGTCGAGTCAAGCATCCAGGCCGCGTTCATCGATTTCGGTTTACCAAAGAACGGGTTTTTGCATATTTCGGATGTCCAACCCCAATACTTCCCTGGGCACCGCGGTGAACACGAAGATGTAGGCCGGAAAATTCCTCGTCACAACCGACCTCCCATACAAAAATGTTTCAAACGCGGGCAGGAGGTCATTGTCCAAATCACCAAAGAAGGCGTGGGTACGAAAGGCCCGACCTTAACCACTTATTTATCCATACCGGGCAGGTGCATAGTCATGATGCCCGGCATGAGTAAGCATGGGGTGTCCAGAAAAATCGAAGATGAGACGGAACGGCGCACGATGCGCGATGCGCTGAAAGAACTCGATCTACCAACGGGTATGGGATTTATCTTGCGTACCGCGGGCCTGGGCCGCCCGAAACGTGATTTGCAGCGCGACCTGAACTACCTTACACGTTTATGGAAAAACGTGATCGACCGAGTCAAGACGGCGACCGCCCCGGCTGAACTGTATCGTGAATCAGATCTGGTCACGCGTACCATTCGCGATTGTTATTCCAGCGATTTCAAGCGTATTTTGATCGACGATTTAAGCGCCGCCAAAAAGGCGAAGGAACTCCTTCAGCTGGCTATGCCGCGACTCAAACCCAATATCGAATTGTATACCGATCCCGAACCTCTTTTCCACCGAATGAATATCGAAGCCGAAATAGAGCGGATCAACATGCGTCATGTTCCTTTGCAATCGGGTGGATCACTTGTGATCGACAGCACGGAAGCGCTCGTTGCGATCGACGTAAACAGTGGTAAATTCCGAAGCCCGGACGATGCCGAAGAAACGGCGGTTAAAATCAACGTAGAAGCCGCGGAGGAAATCGCAAGACAATTGCGTCTGCGTGATCTGGGCGGATTGATCGTGTGCGATTTTATTGACATGCGACTGGAAAAGAACAAACGAAAAGTTGAACGGGCCTTGCGCGATGCCTTAAAATTGCACAAGGAAAGAGCGAAAACGCTGCGTATGAGCGCTTTTGGTTTAATTGAAATCACTCGACAACGACAAGGCCCGTCCATCAAACGGAACATTTATTTCGATTGTCCCCATTGCAGTGGTGCGGGGGTCGTGAAAATGCCGGAATCGGTCATGCTGGATGTTATGCGTGAGATTAAGATGGTGGCTCATCGTAAGGACGTCCACAAGGTGACTGTAACGGTCGCCAGCGATGTCGCTTATCAGTTGCTCAATGCCAGACGATCGGCACTCGCGGCCATTGAAGATGACACGCATAAAGAAATCATTATTTTGGGTGATCCCGCGTTTACTTCTGATCAGATCGACTGCGTCTGCGAAGATACTCGCGGTAGAGTGGTTACGATCAACACGGTTCGCCAGGATAAAAAGAAATTTTAGGCGAGGACGAATGTGAATCCTCTCATTCGACCGTACCACAGCGAATGATGGGGCTGGAGGTCATGCGAGAGCGTTGATTTTCATCCGGGCAGCTCGTCAGATCCACGACAAATCGTTGTTCCTGAATCAGTTCATCGATGGTGTGGCGGTCGAGCATCAACTCGATAAAC
>CBDTZI010000171.1:0-7312 GCA_965364865.1 uncultured bacterium
AAACGATACTGGGCAGCTAATCCACCCGCACCATGACACATCGGCATCCCCCCCAGTGGACAACTGATTAGATTCATTATCGCTACTGATATCGCAACTCGACGCGGACCCGCGGCACGATCCGGGAACAGATCCATCGACAACGCACACACCGCGACTACCGAATTTAAGGTGGTGAGTGGAATTTGTGGCAACGCGCCCTTCCAAAACCCCTGCGTCCAGTCGCTCAGATTACTCAAATCAGGAAGTATCCACGAAAAACTCGGCTGCGTCTGAGAAATTAATTCGGGTTTGTTGATTAACAGTGCGACCAATCCAACGACAAACACAACCAATGCGCCGGGGACACGAGGTGAGAAATAAAACAACAACACCAACAGGGCGCAAAAAATGCCGATCCCGATACTATCCCAGCCAATCCAAATTTGCGTGCCCGCGATCATCGCAAATCCACCGGTCAACAATTTTAAGCCCAACGCCAATTGTAAACCGCGTACCACACTTTTGGGGATGACCCGGTTAAGCCAATTGATCAAGCCGGTCACGCCCAAAAATAAAATCACAGCCCCCGTGATGATACCCGCAGAAATAATTTGCGATTCGTTTAATCCTTCGGCGATGGCCACGGTGGCGATCGCTTTCATCGGTTGAACCGGCATGGGAATTCGAAACATGAATCCCGTGATGATGTTGGTCAAGCCGGTGAATAACAATGCCGGGAAAAGTTGAAGTCCGCAATGATGGACCATGCCCACCAGCAGCGGCAAGAAGGTACCCAGGTCGCCCAATGCGCCGCCGGCTTCATAACGATCGAATCGTAATTTCGATTTTTTTATTTTTCTGGTCATCCCATCGCAGAAAATGTTTCGTCGAGCGTGTCAGCCAGAAAATCGATGTCGGGTTTGGTAATGCACATGGGCGGTTTGATCCGCAGCACGTTTCCATACAGACCGCCTCGACCCAAGAGCAAGCCGCGAGTTTTCGCTTCTTCGTGAATCTTCACCGCTTCTTCAGTGGCAGGCTCTTTGGTTTTACGATTCTTCACCAGCTCCACGCCCAGCAGCAAACCCGCACCGCGAACATCGCCGATGAGCGGGTGTTGATCTTGTAAGGCAAGCAACCGCTCTTTGAGATAGCCACCCATCTCCTTCGCGTTTTGCTGTACGTTTTCCTGATCGATGATTTCGAGCGTCGTTAAACCCTGAATGATTGAAACGGGATTTCCACCAAACGTATTGAAATGAATTTTTTGTTTCATGCACTCCGCGATTTCGTGACGTGTGGTGACCGCACCCAGCGGTGCTCCGTTTCCGATCCCCTTCGCCATCGTTACGATGTCCGGCACGACATCGTAATAATCGAACCCCCAAAAGTCCGTACCCAATCGACCAAAACCTGTTTGTACCTCGTCTGAAATACACAACCCGCCATGCGAACGCACGATATCATAAATAATTTTGAAATACTCTTTGGGCGGATCAACCACGCCACCCGCACCTTGAATCGGCTCCGCGATAAAAGCGGCGATCTTACCCGACGTTTCGTATTCAATCAGAGAGGCCACATCTTTGGCACATTTCACATCGCAGGAAGGATATTCGAGGCCCAGTGGACACCGATAACAATAACCCGGCGTCGCATGCTTCACACCAAACGAATGAGGGAATGGGAATTTCCAATTGCCCATCGCGGTCATGCCCATGGCTGCCTGTGTACCTCCGTGATAACCGTTTCGCAATGAAATGATATCAAAATGTCCGGTATGTAGCCTGGCCATCATCGCCGCCAGATCGTTGGCCTCACTCCCCGAATTGGTGAAATACGACGCCCGCAGCTTACTGTTCGCGGGAAAATGGTTGGCCAGTTTTTCAGCATACGTTGCAATGTTGGGATGAAGATAAACCGTTGTGGTGTGCATCAATTTGCCCACCTGTTCTCGGACCGCTTCAACGATTCGTGGATGACAATGCCCCACCGATACGCTCACAATTCCGCCGATGGCGTCGAGATATCTCGTGCCCTTTTCGTCCCATAAATACTGCATGTGCCCTTCAACAATCATGATGGGCTCCTGGTAATAATGAAAAAGAGCGGGAGACACATAATCGCGGCGCAGGTTTATCACTTCGTCACGCGTTGGCCCCTGATAGTTTCCGGGCTGGTGATCACAAGGTGGTAAATTCGTTTTCGATTGCGTCGTGGACATTTTTCTTACTCCTTCCAAACCTCTGATGGACGACACTTCCGATAACCCGCCCATCCAGACAAACATCGTACTCCCAACTCTTCCGATTGAAAACCATCGGGTGATGCTGGCGTAGCCATGTTGAATTCATTCAGTCCCTATCCCACATACTGAAAAAACCACTTGATTATGCGTGTCGTGAACTTGCTCCGGTCATTCCGCGAACCACTTTTTCTCGAACAAAATCTTCCACCACGAAAAGAATATTTCTTATAGGTCTGTGTCACGCAATGGCCAAAAATACATACCGTTCTAAAGGTAGACATCACATCTTATAGGCTCATACCGTTGGCTCAGCCCAAGATATAGATATCCGATCATTTACGATAAGCGCTGATGGTATAGCAATAGTCTGTCCACACATTGGGGGTAACGGCCTTGCGAAACAAGGTAAACGCCGTACGTAAGTTCCTGGGCGCGGAGGAAATTCCGCGTTGGTTCGGGTTATCTGTGGTGCTGATCTATCTGGTCGGTCTCGGAACCGTGGCGAACATAGGGATATTGTATGCGCGGAACGACTCTGCTCTGGTGTTTCAACGAAGCAGCCGACATGCCCTGCAACAATTGGCGGATCAACTGGCGGCTATGGGCCGACCCGATCCTGCGCATCCCGTTCGCTTACAACAACATCATAAAGCGTTACAAACATTTGCCGGGCACTTTCCCAACAAAGTCGTACGTACACGGGAGGGGAAGCGAGTGATCGCCTCCACGAATGATACAGAAATCGGACTAACCCCAACCACCGCACCCGAAAGTCATGCAGGTATGAGGCGCGATCAAGTACGTTTCACCTCGGACTGGCGGGCTCGGTTTGCGGTGCCCTATCATCGATTTTCAATAAAAGAATTTGTCACCGTTGCAGACAATAACGCCAGGCAAAACTCACTCATACAACCACAGATAGAACCGACTCTTGCACCGATTTACGTGGAAGCAATATTTCCTCCGACGTCACCAGCTATTTCCAGTCTATCCAGTACGGTAGGCATACTTTCAATTATTCTGGCGGTGTTGGGTTCGCTCTTTATGGTGTACCGTTGTCTTCGTGAACAGCTTCGTGGCGTATCCAGTATTGCGGATCGTCTTCAACACCATCGACAAAACATTGAGCATGAACTCGGATCGTTGAGGATTGCAAATTCGATAGGGTTTGATCAGGTCATTGCCTCCTGGAACGAACTCGTCGAACTCACACAAAAGCTTCAGAAAAAATCCCAGCACGCAGACGCCACGGAAGAACTTTCCCGCGCTCTCCAACAATCCGGCAGCAACGCACTCTCAGAAGCGCTAAACGCCGCGCCGGACGGCATGGTGTATATCACGGATGAAAATCGTATTGAATATCTGAATTCCGCCGCCTGCCGAATATTCGGGTGGGAGGCGGATGAAGTCAAACAATGGACGATCGAATCCGCCACGTCCCAGGGCATCGGAGAGCGAGCGCTGGAAATTATTCGCAATTCACTCCAGCCTGATGGATCCTACAAAACATTTAATGAATTGCTGCATCTGCAAGATGAACAATCTCAAATGCAGGGGTCCTATCGCGTATTTGTACTTCCCATGCATCGAGCCCATCACAACGGGGAATGTCTGGTGATCGTACGTGATGTCAGCCAACAGATGCGGGCAGAACGTGCACGAGAAGAATTTGTTTCGCAGGTTTCTCACGAATTACGTACGCCGTTGACCAACATCCGGGCCTACGCGGAAACCTTATCCAGCGGCATGTTTGAAGATCCCAAAGTGATGACTGAGTGTTACAACGTGATTACGAAAGAAACCCGCAGACTCTCACGCCTGGTGGAAGACATCCTCAGCGTCTCTCAACTTGAAGTCGGCACGATAGAAATTACACCGGATACCGTCGATCTGGGTGAGCTGTTAAGTGAGTGCGTGCGCGACATACGCGGCCTGGCGGACGAGAAGGATATCGACCTGCAGCTCGTGCTGCCCTCCAAGATGGACACGATCATGGCTGATCGCGACAAGTTGGCCGTGGTCATCAATAACCTGCTGGGCAACGCCATAAAATATACTCCTCAAGATGGCACGATCATTGTCGGAGTTCAACGAGCGGAGGGCAACGTGGTGATCACCTTCAAGGATAACGGCATCGGCATCGACCCTGAGGATCAGGTGCGTGTTTTTGAAAAATTCCAACGAGGCAGTCAACCGGAAGTGTTATGTGAAACCGGCAGCGGGATCGGTTTATATACGTCGAGAGAAATCGTTCGTCGACATGGTGGGGAAATTGATCTGATTAGCGAAAAAAGCGAAGGATCAACCTTCATGGTGCGTCTCCCCCATCGCGACAGTCGGGCGACGACCCTTTCCACTCAGGAGGATCACTAAACCGTGGCTACCATATTAGTTGTTGACGACGAAGTCTCCGTTGTACGAGTGATGACCATCTGGTTGGAACGTAATGATCATCTCGTATTCACTGCATCCAACGGAAAAGATGCGTTGAAACAACTCGACCAACATGAAATTGACCTCATGATTACTGACATGAACATGCCCGCCCAGGACGGGCTATCATTGATTCAAGAGATCAGAGATAAGGGAAATCTCACGCTGCCCGTCATCCTGTTGACCGCTAGATGTGATCAGAAAAAATTAATTCAAAAACTCGATCCCCTTTTTGTGCGTGTCTACCCCAAACCCTTTGTACCATCGAGACTCGTCGAAGAAATTAGTAAGCTGCTCGAAGTCAGCGCCACCTGAAGAGAATCATATTGTGTCTAAGTTATTGATAGAACCACAAAACACCGTCGTCGCCGAACCGCCGGTGGATACGTTTACTCTTTTCAATGAGCTGCAACAGCAACTGGAAAAAATGCCTGTTGAACGGGATATTCGTCACAAAATGAGCTCCCTGTCGAAGGGGCTGTCGCAGATGATCGCCGAACACCACGGCATGGCCGACGAACTCCTATGCGCTTACGAACAACTGGGTATCATTTTTGAAATCACTAAACATCTGTCTGGAGTTCAAAAAGAATCGGAAATGCTGGATCTGTTTATCAGCACACTCCGTAAAAGTTTTATCGGGCGACAGGTACATCTCGCCCGTCTAAGCGCGTCACAATCATGGACCATGGATGATGCAACCATTCAAGTGGGTGGCTGGTTGAGCGATGTCATCGATCGATCGCGAGATCAAAACACAATCCTTGTGGAATCACCGGCTCACCAAGAACAGGAACACGCTTTCGCGGAGGTTATGGTCGGACCGCTGACCGCCGGACAAAACCTGATTGGGATGATTGTGTTAAGCCGAACGGGTGACAACATTGATTTTCATTCCAGCGAAATGCTGTTGGTCGATTCCTTAACCCGCTTCTGTGGCGACCTGATACAAAATTTACAACTCGTAAAAGAAATGAGGGAAATGTCGGTCTCCATGGTGCGATCGTTGGTCAACGCGGTGGATCAGAAAGATGAATACACCTGTGGCCACTCTTTGCGTGTTGGATATTACGCGACGTTGCTGGGGCGGGAACTGAATCTGGACGAAGTTGAACTTCAAATGTTGCAATGGAGTGCGCTGCTGCACGATGTGGGAAAAATTGGTATCCGTGATGATGTTCTGAAAAAGAAGGGGAAACTCACCGACGAGGAATTTGCCCACATCAAGGAACACCCCGTGCGAAGCCACATGGTCGTGCAGGAGGTCACCCATCTTGAGAACGCACTCGATGGCATCCTCTATCACCACGAACATTACGATGGCACGGGTTATCCATCTGGACTGAAGGGTAATCTAATACCGCGACAGGCTCGCATAATCCAGATCGCAGATGTTTTTGACGCTTTGACTTCCAGTCGTTCTTACCGAAGCGCCTACGCCTGGGAGCAAGCGTTACAAATTTTGTCAGATGAAGCGGGTAAAACCGTAGACCCTCATTTGCAAAAAAACTTTGACAGTATCATCCGCGAAAAAATGAGCGGTGGTGATGCCGCGTGGGAGCAGATGGTTGCCCAGGCGACTCGTTTCACACAAACACCGCAAAATGGTTAAGTATTGGATTGGTGGATGTATCAGTACGATTACCTTGGACTCCCATAATCCTCGCCGTTGCGATGGCTGGAAAATGGTTGGAACACACACGTGAAAATTGAACAGCAAAAAATTGGAACGGTAGATATTTTCACACCTGTCGGTGCGTTGGTGGATCAGGATGTGGAAGCGTTCATTCACCAGCTGAGTCATCAGATTAATACGGGTAATCCACGCATGGTGTTATCGATGCAGAATGTACCCTACATGGACAGCGCAGCCTTGGAAGGATTCCTCGACCTCTCACAATGCATGAAACAACAGGCGGTGGAAATGAAACTGGCACAGGTTACACAGACCTGCAGGGAAATTTTTGAACTGACAGGCTTATCGAATCAATTTCGTTTTTTTGAAGATATTCAGGACGCTGTAAAGAGCTTTTTGTAAGACATGGCAAATTTAACGATTGAACAAGCAGCCCGGCTGGGTGATCAACTCGTAAACGACGGTCTCATTTCGACGGAGCAATTGACCGAAGCGCTCGCCCGACAAGAAAAAGCGGGTGGACGCATCGGCGCATCGCTGATTGAAGTGGGTGCGATTTCATCGTCTGCGCTGGTGCAGGCTCTCTCCGCCAAGTTGGGGGTTAAAGGGTGCGTACTGCGTCACGGACTGATAGATCCCAAAGTCTCCAAAGCCATCCCTCGTGAAGAAGCAGAAAAACTAAAGGTCCTGCCACTCTTTCGTATACGCGACGAACTGACCATCGCCATGGTGGAGCCGCAATCTCTACCCCTGCTGGACCGCATGATGGCGATCACCTCCTGCAAAATCAGACCGGTATTGGTGCTGGAAGAAAACCTGGAGGAATACCAGCGTAAATACCTGACCAATGAAGTCAACGTCAATTCATTTTTGGCTTCGATCGAAGAAAGTGACGTACTCATTACAGAGAACGAGGCGATCGACGAAGGACCCGTCACCGACCTTGACAAGATGGTCGAGGGAAGCCCGATCGTCAATCTCGTCAACCTCGCAATTTTGACCGCACTGCGTGC
>CBDTZI010000172.1:0-7294 GCA_965364865.1 uncultured bacterium
GCATTTTTCGGCTCTCGAGGGCGGCGTAACGAGGGCCGATCTCTGCCAGCGGATCACACAGTGTCACTGGCCAAACCATCCAACTCGATGGTGGTAGTCAACAGATTGTATTTGAAGTGCGCGTTTCGGATTGGGATACGGATCTGGATGGCACGCCTGCGATACGTGGCTGGCAAGCAAGGGTCGACGCCTGTGGATTTGGGATTGACGGTTCGACCTGCAATGGCGGAACTCGGGATGGCGAATGCTGCGTAGCCGATAGTATGTGCCCTGCTGGTGGCGTTTGCGAAAATCCGGGAGCCATTCTAACCCCAGCGATTCAGGCCTGCACTTCAGATACCGATTGTGATACGAATTTTGCACCGGGCTCAGCCTGCATCGGCGTTTGTGTAGGTGGTGCTGACGAAGGATCCGATTGTTCTGTAGATGATGATTGTACAGACGGAGTTTGCAACAATAAAACATGTGATGCAGGGTTTATCGACTCCTCCCGCTCGGATTATTTATTCTTCGGAATCGGCAGTCTGGTTGCGGGAGTGGTCAAGACCACCCTGAATTATGAATTTGGCGGAGCCGCCTTTTTTGACGCCGTGGCGGATAACGGATCAGAATTTTATGGCGGAACTTTGGTTCTTGATGTTCCCCTGCTTGCGGTTGGCACTTATACGGTATCCATTTTTCCCAATGAACCCGCGGTCACTTTTTTACTGGACGCAGCTGGAAACGCCATTACACCTGTGGCCACGATCCCCGTAACGATCGATATTGATTGTGTCTCCAGCGCCAACTGTGATGACGGAGACGAATGTACCGATGACAGTTGTAATGGAAATGGTACCGGTTCAAACGTCATCAATTACAATCCTGCCACCGAGTGTTGCGATTCGAGTACTGGTGCAATCACGAACATCGATGATGGTAACGAATGTACCATAGACGTATGCAACCCGGACGGTTCGGTATCTCATCCGTTCGCACCTCCCACTACATCCTGTGGCGATCCCACGAATACGGCTTGCGACAACCCTGATACTTGTGATGGGAACGGAAATTGCCTGCCCGAGTTTGAACCAAGCGGCACAGCCTGCGGCAATCCTGCGGATACCGAATGCGACGACCCTGACACTTGCGACGGTAGTGGAAGTTGTCTACCCAACTTTGAACTTGTAAACACACCCTGCGGAGATCCTGGCAACACACAATGCGACGACCCTGATTCCTGTAGCGGTAATGGCGTTTGTCGTGAGAATAACGAACCCAACGGTTTTACGTGTGACGATGCTCTGTTTTGTAATGTGAACGAAGCCTGTCAAAATGGAGTATGCACCGGCGGCTCAGCTCGAAATTGTGCGGACGCTCTAGCATGTACTACTGACACTTGTAACGAAATTGCAGACCAATGTGACCATACTTTGGATCCCGGTTTTTGTTTAATCACGGGTTCATGTTTCGGTGAGGGAGCGATAGAGCCCGCCAACGATTGCATGGATTGCAATACGTCAATATCAACATCGGCCTGGTCGCCACGCAGCGCAGGAAACACTTGTAACGACGGCATATTTTGCACAATCGATGATGCCTGTGATGGCGCCGGAAACTGCCTGGCAGACGACAGGCCTGATGGAACAACCTGCGCCAACGATGGAAATCTATGCACAGCGGATGTTTGCCTGACCGGTGCGTGTTCTCATCCTTTTGAGAATCCGGGATTTTCCTGCGGGAGTGCCACAGGCACAGACTGTAATAACCCCGACAGTTGTGACGGGGCAGGAAACTGTTTAGATAACTTTGAATTGTTTGGCGTGGACTGTGGTGATCCTTCAGAGACGCAATGTGATTTAGCCGACATCTGCGACGGTTCAGGAAGCTGTACGGATAACCCCATTTCCGGGGGCACCCCCTGCGACGATGGCGATCCCTTAACCGCTGAAGATGCTTGCGATGGCTCTGGAAACTGCGGTGGTACGCTGATCCCGGAAGCATCATTGGTAGAAGGAATAGGTCCAAGAGCATTGTTTGTCACACCCCTGCCGGTGGATTCACCCGTACCGGTTGCTCTTCAGCTCACCTCTCCGGATTGGCCTTGCCTGTTTAAGTACGTCAACTTGGATGGCACGTTAACATCCAGTCCGGTGACCCAGACGCCTGCGGCGTGGGGAACGATTAACGTTCACGATCCAGAAATTGTACCCGATACGACTTATGTGGTGATCGCCGAAATTGGTAAAATCCTGGCACCACCGGGGTCAGCCCAGACCGCGAAATGGGGTGACGTTGACCTCAATGGAAGAGCTGAAATCAGGGATGTCCTGTTCACCGTTGATGGCTTTTTAGGATTATTCCTCGTCCCTGAAGAAGCGATGGATTTGCTCCCCTGTATTCCGGATGAGCGGGTCAACATACGAGACGTATTAGCTGCTGTTGATGCGTGGCTTGGCGTACCTTATCCGTGCCCGGTTCCTTGCCCGTAACTGTGATTGAATTGAAATTAACCATGAGTCTTGTTGCATTTCATAGCCCATAAGAGTGCTGTATGTACGACAGGCAGTTGGTTATTTTTTATGCGTGGCTTTGATCGTTTGAATCTGACCCGCGTGATAGACATCGTGAAAGGCAATACCAGAACAATAGGACATGGCTTTTTGTTCGCTGTTATCAAATTGCTTTACCAGCTCTGTCCATTGGGTATCCCGCACGGCGGAGAGTAACATTTGATGCTCCTGCTCCAGTAGATCCCTGTATTCTCGCCAGCTCTTTTCCGAGAGTTTCACGGGTACAGAAAACCAGTTACTGCCCTTCAATGGAAATGAGCCTTTTTTGTCACCTCGAATACGTCTGCGAATGGTGTATTTCCAATAGGCACAATGTAATACGATTTCCGCAATGTTTTTTCGATTTGTCCTGGTACGCCAAGCCGCCTGTTTCGCAACGACTTTGCGAATCGCGGCTTTGAGATTGGGACCATGCCAGGCGGTCTTGTTATACCCCTGCTCAATCATGCGGATGATCAGTGTTTGTTGTGCAGATATTTTTATGATTTTTTTCATAGCCCAAAAATACTACACCGAATCAACCTGAAAAAACAGTCATAAAAATAGCTACGTCAATGAGATCAATCACGCCGTCACCGTTGAGATCCGCTCGACATAGACAATCAGGATCAGCCGCTACATTCGGACCCGACAGACAGGATTTGAACAATTTCCAGTCCGTTAAATTCACCAGGCCATCACCGTTCATATCGCCCTGCACCGCATCCAATATACATTCATCGCCGCAGATGGGCTGATTAATCCCGTCAATCGAAATGGTTCCATCAAAGCAACGCAACCCTGTTTTATTGATGGCCGGCGTCACATCGTACATCACCATGACCGGCAGAGGTGCAAAGAAAGGCCCCCACTTCACTTTGGCATTGACCACATCATAAATCCCACCGTCGCTGATGTTGGAAACCAACCAACCCACCGGTGGTGAATCCTCAATCCCGATCACAACAGTACCCACTGGAACATTCAACGCAAAATGTATGGTTTTGGTTTCGCCCCCGCAATAATCGTTCACCGGATCGGATAGGATGCGCGACGCAGCACAATCATCGAGCACGCACACACCTTCGACATCATCACAGAGAGCCGGAGCAATACAATCGCCGCAACTACCACCGCAGCTGTCGTCGCCGCAATCGCGACCTGCACAATCCGGTAAACATTCACAAACACCGTTAACAACATCACATTCAAATGGCGGTTTACAAGTTCCACAACTACCACCGCAACCGTCATCGCCACAATCGCGACCATCGCAATCCGGTACACATTCACATACGCCTGCTGGATCACAAACAAACGGCGGTTTACAGGTTCCACAAATGCCACCACAACCGTCATCGCCACAATCTTGGCCGATGCAATCTGGTATGCATTCACATATCCCACTCACACATACCAGTGGGTCGTTGCATACACCACAGGAAATACCGCAAAGCGGATCGAGGCCGCATTCGGCATTGGTGCAGTCGGGAGTACATCCACAAAGGCCTGTATTATCGTCGCATACATCCGGTGCCTCACAGAAGCCGCAATCACCACCACAGCCATCCGGTCCGCACGCGCGCCCGGCGCAATCCGGAATACATTCGCAAACGCCGTTGACTTGATCACAAGTCGACGGCAGTTCGCAGAAACCGCAAATGCCTCCGCAACCGTCACTGCCACAATTACGACCTAAGCAATCCGGAATGCATTCACATACGCCTACTGGATCACAAACAAACGGCGGCGTACAAATTCCACAACTAGCGCCGCAGCCATCGTCGCCGCAATCACGACCAACACAATCAGGTGTACATTCACACAAGCCGATAGCGGCATTACATTCAAACGGTGGCGTACATGTACCACAACTGCCGCCGCAGCCATCGTCGCCGCAATCGAGACCAACGCAATCGGGAACACAGACGTCCGAGATACATGCCTCACCGAGAATATCCTCGTTAAATCCGTCAAAGGAGATGACTCCCGTAAAACAATGATCGCCCGATTCAGCGATTGGCGGGGTAATGTCATAGCTTACACTATTGGGTACGGTAGGCGAAAAGAACAACCCCCACTTGACCTTGCCGGTCACCACGTCGAATGATCCACCCACGCTGATGTTCGACACAGTCCAGCTAGTGGGAGGAATTTCTTCAAGAGCCACCGCAGTCGTTCCAGGTGGTGTTTCCAGAAAAACAGTTACGGTGAGCACCGTGTCCGGTGCATAACCGCCAGGCAAATCGCGCGTCGCAGCCTCAATGCCTGCGGGAGTTATGGTAAACATAACTAACACAGTCCATGGCGCGATGAACGAACACATTTTACGATTACAAAAACACATATCATCCCCTCATCGACTGATGATCGGAATTGCAACCGACCACCAGCCTGGTCATTCTATCGTTACTATTCTCGTACGATGGGTGTATTGTGCCCATCCACGGATAGCGTACCTTTCAGTTCATCCAGGCGAAGTTTCTTCGCGTTGGAACGGATCGTGAGCGACACGGTTCGCGAATGGTTCTCGAAGAACGGTCCCCATTTCACTTTGCGATTCGTATCATCCCATTGACCTTCGTCCGAAACATTCACGACCACCCAGCCTGGAGGTACGGCGTAATCCAGTGCAACCACTGTCGTATCCACTGGTACGGAAACCGTGATCGGTATGGTTATGATCGTTCTGCCCGTGATACGCCTTGAAGATCCAACGCCGGAGCGATCCGAATCCGTCATCGGTACCCTGGCTGTCGCTATGGACAGGGTCGTTGCACGATTTGCGCTGATCGTACCGGCACTACAGCAGCCGGTGACATCATCAAGACCACACTCGGATGGATTCCAGGTGCCCGTTGATTCGTCGTAACAATAGCATTCACCGTTTTTCCAGACAAACGCCGCTCGTGTCATACCGGAAAGATTGTCATTGCAACCATTCTTCCACTGACACGCATAGCTGACCATTTCACACAGTTCGACACGATGATCGTCACAGGCACCGCAACTGCAATCCGCATCACAGGACTCGCAAATCGCCTGTTGCGTATCGGCATCCATCACCGGACAACATTCCAATGCGATACAATCGTCACCGCAGACAGGCTCCTGTTGTTCGCCATTGATGGAAATTGTCCCCTGGAAACAACCACGCTCGTCATTGCCGACCGGAGTGACATCGTATGACACCACCGTCGGGAACGGGGCGAAGAACGGACCCCATTTAACTTTGCCGTTGATCGCATCGAACTGGCCACCGTCACTGATGTTGGAAACGATCCAACCCGCAGGCGGTGAGTCCTCAAGACCAACGGACTTTGTACCCACTGGCACATTCAACGCAATTTGAACCGTCTTGGTGATCGTCGGACAGTATGAAAGTTCGGGATCAGCCAGGTTTCGCTTGGCGAAACAATCATCCGGCGGATAAGTGGAATGATCCGCACGAACCAGATTGGCGATAATTTCACCCGTGGCTGGGTCCGGTGAGTTATAGAGCGGAATACAATCGCGCGGATGAATGTAATCCGAATCCGGCGGCAGACAATCGATGATCGATTCTACACGCAACGGGTCGGCGTTATACAACAGCAATCCGCCTCCCAAATCAACTTCAAAGAAGACATCAAAGAAGCTATCTGCCAGAGCGGGGTTTGCGGGTTGTTCGATAATCGCACCCACTGACGGGCGTAACACGCCGCCCATCCCCAGACCCGCACCAGCCGTGAGTGTGACACCACTTTGGGTCAGCTGCATCGAGAGTATTTCCGTCGCAATGGTATGGTTGCTCGGATTCGATCGCCACACATGAACCGGACCCGTAAGTCTAAAGGTCAGGTCAGCCTGACAATCCCCGTCACGGTCAATACCCACCAGCGCGGCGGTCGGCATGATATCTGAGCCGGATGGACAGTTATCCACCCAGTGATCACCCGGGCCACAATCCTCACAAGCATCATCTTCTTCGCAGGCGTCATCTACATTATTGTTATTCAGATCGCCTTCACATACGGTACCCGCACCATGCGTAATCCCGCCAACACGACGACAACGCTCGGCGGTGATTTCAGCGCATCGACCATCCGGCAGGCAACAGGCCTGCGTTTGTTCGCATACGACCTGCGAACAAATGGTGTCTGGACTTTGCGGGGTTCCTCCGCGAACCAGACAATCTTCTTCCGGCATTTCTGCACAGGTGCCATCATCCAGGCAACACGCCTGCGGTCGAACGCAAACTTGCCTGGCAAAATCGGCACATGTCGTATCCCAGGTTAGGTCGCAACAATGCGGCAACTCGCTGCAGACCTTCTTGCAACATTCGACGTCATCGCAATAGGGCGAACTGTTTTCCGGATCGGTACAACCACCCGTACCTTGATCACCGCACTTCTTGGGGAAGGTGGAATGATCAGCAGAAACCAGCTGCATCACAACTTCACCCGTACCCGGAATCGGCGAGTTATATAGCGGAATACATTCAAATGGGTGAATGTACGTCGCATCCGGCGGTAGACAGTCGATCTTGGCAGTCACTTTCAAAGGCGTATGGTTATATACAAAGAAACCCGGACCCACTTCAACTTCAAAGAAGACATCAAAGAAGCTGTCTCCCTGCGCAGGATCCCCAGGCTGTTCTATAATCATACCCCGTGTGGGTGGTAGCACTCCACCCTGACCCAGGCCCTGACCGGCGGTTAACGTCATGCCGCCACCGGTAAGGCTGTTGCCGGGGGCGAGGGTGATGGGGCCTTTCAGAACGC
>CBDTZI010000173.1:0-7285 GCA_965364865.1 uncultured bacterium
TCAGACGTGTGCTCTTCCGATCTGAGTGAGGAGTCTAACGGATAACACACAAAGAAAACCGATGATGGCTCCGAGTGCCAGCGACAGTAGAAACGGGATCCGGTTATACAATCCGCGAAAGGACAGGAGCACAACTATAAAGATCGCGGAGGCTAACAGTTCTTCGGCGATGGAAAAATCCCAGGGCAGTCCAAACCGACCGCCGCTTTTGTAGGATTTGAACAACGCGGGTTTCGCCAGGCCATAATGCAACGCGTCGTTGGGACAGACGCTGACGCAGTCCAGATCCTTCATGCAGGCGGGGTTGACGATCATGCCGTGTTGTTGAATTTCCTTGTGTACACGAATCCCGCTGGAACAGACCGCGGTGCATCTTCCACATTGCTCACAGGAGTCGTTCACTAAAATACGACCCGGCGAAAAGCGATCCGCCAGTGAAAACACCGCACCGTAGGGACAGATATAGGTGCAGAAGGTTCGAGAACCCAAAAGATAAACCACGGCGAAACCGCAAACGATGAACGTCATCGCGATGACCAGTGGCCCCGGTAAGTTTCGCCAGAAATCATTTGTCACAAACGACGCCCATCCATCCACGTCGGTTGCAAAATGAAATTCGGGCAACGATTTACTTTCCCACGCGCGAACCACTTGTGGCCAAAGGAACATATACATGGCTGTGAGCGGCGGCACTAACAGTAGCAGTCGGGATCGGATCGGTTTTGCGCGTATGCCGATTTTTTTTAACAGCCAGGCGCAGAAATCCTGCAGCACGATGATGTGACACGCCCACGAACAAAAGAACCGACCGAAGAGGAGCGTGCCCAGCACCAGGAAACACATGAACAAAAAACCGGCGGTGATGATGCCAAGTTCGAGTGTGTACATTACCTCGTTGAGTTCCAGCGGTGCGAGCGTGTTCCCGGTGATTTTCCAGTGGATAATGTGAGCGGCAAAAACGACGTAGACCAATGAAAGAGAGAACGCCCGCCATTTCGGATAATTTTTTCGGTACGTCGGCGCGGACAATTCGTGTTCGGCGTAGAGTTGATCACTCAAATCGACTGCGGATTTCGATTGTTTTTGTTTCCGGCCCGTCATCATGTAGAATCCCGAGCATCGTCCTCATGGGCGATTGATACGAACGTCCGTATACACCTCCAGCGCGATGGTCTGCGGAATTAACTTGCAAGATCGGCGCCAATGCTGGTCAGGGCCTATGGGGTTCGCTGTTTTTTAAGCGAAATGGAGGATTTATCAGACAAATTGTTTCTCCCGGTCACACCAGGCTGGGTTCAGTCCGAATGTCGCTCCATTCTTTTTCGGGCGGTTCGCATTATGGTCCGCCGATGAATTCAGAAAATTGTGAAAAATCATCCAGGTCGATGTCCTGGTCGTCGTCCAGATCGAAAATCGCCAGGCACGCCTGGGTCGGTGTAATATGCCCTGCGTCTTCTTTCGCGCCGCTGAAACAATGTTGAAGCATGCAGGTGTCCTCTAAATCCACGTCACCGTCTTCGTTGCTGTCGCCTATTAAACATCCATGACGACAAGGGGCTAAGAAACAATCCGGAATGCCGCCCTGATCTATACAGGCATCTCGCGGAAAATCGCTAATACAAAATCCCGAAGAATAACAACATCGATCTAACGTCGGGCATACACACGCGCCGGGTGGCGAGGTCAACGGGCATAGGTCGAAGCAATCCGTAACCCCGTCGCCATCGGTATCGTCAGGCGTGTCGCAATCATTGGGAATGCCATCCAGGTCACAGTCCGCCTCACAACCATCGGGAACCAGGTTTTGATTGCAGTCGGTGCACACTAGATCATCGGGTGCGCAGTCTCTGATGTCGCACGCATCCGCAATTGCATTTTGATTACAGTCGGGTTCACACTCATCGGGTACTCCATTGTCATTACAGTCGATGCTGATGCCACACGGTGCCAGGCAGTTTTGCCCGTTGCAATCGACATCGCAATGATCCGACACCTCGTTTTGATTGCAGTCGATGATGTCCAGCGCCGGTCCGAGGGTTGTCGCCAGCACTTCCATGGGAGCGCCGGGCATAAACAAACCCAACGTGATGTTCGTGGTGTCGGGAGGCACATTGGCGTCGAACATGAAACTATAGGTCGAGCTGTAACGCAGGGCATTGGCGTTGAAATTTTCCTCTCGTGTATCCGTTGACCATGTAATGGATGTGCTATCGACCGTGTATGTCCAATCGATATTGTCAAATCGTTCACCGCTGTGGTAGTTGATGTCGCGGAAGCGAATGTTTTCAACCACGACGTCCGGTGGAAGTGGAATGCTGAACAGCCGGCCGGAACGATCGGAATTCAGGTTTTGTAGTGCGTAGGAATAGTGCCACATCCCCGTACCGGTATCCGTGGTTTTGGCGGCCAAAATGAAAAGTCCTTCGCCGGGAACATGGATATCCGTTTCTGTTACGGTGGGATCCACATCCTGCCATGCCCGCACAGCCGGTTGGCCACGCCGGGTACTCATCGAAGAATCTACAAAAATTTGAAAAGTATCAGGCGTCGTTTCAAAAACCAGCACCTCACGATACGACGCGTTGTTATCGTGATTACCCGCAGCTGCATCGTCCGCGGCGATGTAATGACCTTCGAGAAAATATCGAGCGTCGGGATTGAGCGCCGGATCAATATCCTCGTCCAACACCTGCACACGACGATCGAGGACGGAATCGAACGTACCATACCAGGGATATGCAAAATGACCGGTAAAGGCGTTCACCGTAGATCGCGGCGACATGTTGTACTGATCTCCGTTCAGCGGAGCGCTATAAGGATCGGAACATCCCACGCCCAGTTGCGTACCATCTGTCGGGTCTTCGCACGGATGACATACGCTCTGCGAGACGGCGTAAAAACCATGCTTGATCCAGCTCATTCCGACCATTTGCATCCCGTCGTCGTTGAGGCGATAAATGTTTTGGATGATCACCGGGTGTTCATTGGTGTAGGAAATCCAGCTCGCTCGTTCATCACCAATGTTACACGCGGTCGTTCCGATGGCGTAAGCTGTAACGCCGCCCACACGGTTATAACGAACCACACTTTGTAATGAGGCGATGAGAATATCAGGCCCTTCATTGGGCACCCACCCTGCAACGCTTCCGGTGTCAGAATTTTCGCCGCAGTCTTGATGTTGAAGGTTTGTTGTGAATGAAGTCTGTGCGTGGACGGTGATGGTTCCGATCGCCACGCCGGCGATTTCGGGCAGGTCGATCGACTTAGCCCATTCGGGTGTCACCACAAGATCGCTAATCAAGGTTAATTCGTGTCGGGCTGGATGAAACTGAATCATTACCGTGGATAACACGAAGATTGGATGGTTGTCTTCAGCCTCGTTGATTGTGCTTACGACTTGCATCACACCGTTATCGTCTACTCGGACAGACAAGTTGCCAATCGTGACTCGCTGACCCTCTGGAAATACGACCATCGCTCCGCATGTCGTCAACTCACCACCGGCAAATCGTATAAATTGATTCTTTCGAGCGTCGAGACGAAGCGTTGAAGACGACTCTATTTCAAATTCGATCCACGTTGCTGCGGAATCGGTATCGAAATATTCTGAAGACGCATCGGATTCACCATGCGGGCTGAACCATAGCTCATATTGATCAAGAATATCCGGTGCAAATGAAATGCTGATCGATCCATCCGTGACCGTGTGACGTGTATGGCTCGGTTGCACATTTTCAATATTTCTTGCAAGGGTGGGGCGGGGGCGGATGGGCTGCCCGAAAGCGTTGATCGCAGTACAAAGCAGCATAGCTATGATTACGATAAGACCCGCGTGTTGTTTTTTTGCCATCGTTGCCCTCCCCCGGAGCTCCAGCTTTACACCTGCGTTTTTTCAAAGATGAGAAACGTCGCTGTTCGACACGTCTATCAATTTCTCCAATGTAAGAAAGATCGCAATGTAAGAATGCCTGCATTTTCCGATGATCGGGATGTTCGGTTATCACGAACAGGAAATCCCCACCCCGATGTCCGGTAATGTCTACGAATGAATGAAACTCTTAACACTGTGACATGTGGGGCAATTTCGGTACCAAACAATGAGAGGAGATGCTTGAATGGGCTATATTCGTTCGATGTTTTCGATGGTGCGATCGTTTTTGATGTTGCCGGTGTTGAGGGTTGAGGCTGGCTCGAACAGAAGAATGTGTGCTTCTTGTTCTGCTACCGGGCGATGTTCCACGCCGCGAGGTACGACAATGATTTCCCCTTCTTCGAGCCATTGGTTTCGATCACGAAATTCCATACGAAACCGACCCTGGATCACCAGAAAAAGCTCGTCTTCCTTTTCGTGCGTGTGCCAGTCGAACTCGCCCAGAATTTTTGCGATTTTGACGTGCTGCCCGTTCAGCTCCGCCAACAACCGAGGGTGCCAATGATCAGAAAACAAAGAGAGTTTTTCGCGTAAGTTGATTTTGTCCATGGATCATGACCTTATGAAGATACGGGTGGAGTGGTAGGGGGTGTATCATCAGCTTCGATGATAATCACTTCGCCGCATTCCGAACAGACGCCGCTGATGTTCCCCGTTAAATTATAACCGCAATGGGTGCAAAGATCAGGATTGATGATCCGTTCCACGTCTTCATCTTTGACGCCCATGAATCCGACGCGAATTCCCGCCTGTTTCAACGTGCGCGTGACTCTCATATTTACCAACAATAGAATAAGTATGTTTACGCAAGGGGCGATCATGAGTATCCCAATCAGGATGATCAAGAGTACATGGGTACCGCGTGCGACTAAGAGCAACACAACGCCTACGATCATAAGGATATAGATCGCATATTGAGTCAGAGAGGCCACCACAAAAAGAATCATTCCAATGTCGCTATTGGAAAAATTTAGAAAGGGTATGAATTGCGTGGTGATAGACAACAAGACCAGCCAGATGATCCATCGCTGGCGCTTGGCAAGTTTTCGTAAGTCGGGCGTTCGTTTTTTCATCGCGCCACCTCAACGACTCATTCACATCGGCGGTAAACCGTTTTGATGACATGCGACCATTGGCGAAACCCTTTGTGGCCCATGTCAGATGGAATCTTCATACACTTCAATCGAATTTCTTCGAGAATCGCTAATTCTTCAACGCCTGCCGTAGCCGCAATTCCTTCCAAGTCCCCCTCAAGCCCATTCTTGCTCAGGGCCAGTTCCAGGGCGGCTTGCAATTGCGGTTTCGTCAGTTTCTTGACGTCTGGGTTCTCTGGCGTACCCCCTGCACGGAGGTGCTCAATCGTCACCTCCATTTCCTTGCGGGTGTTTTCGTCTTTTTCGACCTTCATCGCCGTTTCCAATTCGGGCAAAGCCGCTGGTGATTCAAGCTCATAGAGGGCGTAGGTCGCCCAAAAACGTGTGCGAGCATCGTCATTCTTAAGCAGCCGGGCGATGCGCGGTGCGGCATCCATGTGGCCAAGTTGTCCGAGTGCAAAGGCTGCCCCTCCCGAACCGACATCGTTGGTGTCCAACATGTTTAGCAGTGCGGGAACGGATTGTTTATCCATGAAATAACCAAGCACAAAGGCTGCGTTACGGCGTACATACGGATCATCTTTTTTCAGCATAGGATAGAGATAGGGAATGACGTCGCGTCCGTACCGGCCCAGGACGTAAAACATGCAGTCCTGTGTCGGGATAAACCATGAGTGTAATTGCAGGTAAATGTTCCCCTCACGCGCGTAGAGCATGAGAAACATCGCGGGCAGAAAATCGGGATTTCGTGTCCCGGCCATCTTGTATGCCGTTTCGAATGCGGGCTCAAAAGTTTCATCGACGGACTTGGAGGTGGCCATCGCCCACTGCAGGAACGGCCTCCCTTTTTTGCCGTCCAAATCAGCCAGGGTGCTGGCGATCATCAAACGTTGCCAGTCGTCCGTGGTGTTTTTTATCAATTCAGCTCCGACGGCACATGCGGTTAGAGGGTGGGCGTCGATCGCAGTATAACTCTCGCTGACTTTCGCCTGCGCGTTACGAAGTTCATCGTTGGTAGGATATTCTTTTTCTGATCGATGTTCGCTGAGCACCTGCCAGGCTTTGATCATCTTGGGTCTGATGGCTGGATCGCTTTGATCCTTCCACGTTTCCCAGTTCGGTTCCGCGACGGGTGGCAAGGGCTTCCCATCAAGCCCACCAACCAAGGCTGTTTGAAGTATCAAGAGCAGGATCATAAGCGTCTCCTATGTGTCTGGTAGAAATCTTGTGGGCTGGATGTGATCATTGATCTATCTTCCAGCGGTCATTATGTTTAGACGAGCCACCCTCGCCTCCAATCATGGATCGAAGGTGGCTCATTATCGTTGAACATGATTTTGAAATCAAGTCGCAGGGATACCTGCCGATGGGCTATTTTGCCGGAAACAGTGTCTTAAACATGACATCCGTCCGGTTTCGCCAACTGGTCCAGCCCGTACCGTCGTGGACCTCGCCACCCGTGACCTGAAAGCCATGATCACGAAGAACGGAATTGAGCTTGCGATTTTCCCGGACGGAATTCCAGGCTTCGTGCGGATTACGCAGGTCATACTTTCCCCAGTCGAGGTAAATCTGCAAAGCGGGTTTTTTGTTTGGATCGGTATTTTCCTTCAACAACGTTTCTGGATCATCCATAAACGCCGCGGACTGGATTCCGATTTTACTGAACAGGTCAGTATGTTTGATGGAAAAGGACAATGCGCCGCCACCGGTAAAACCCGATCCCATGACCGCCCGGCCATTCGCCGTGGTGATGGTACGGAATTGTTTGTCGACGAACGGGACGATTTCTTCGGCGATCATCTGCCCGTATTGCTCTCTTTTGCCGCGTGGTGCATCCGGCAAGAATACGGCGATCAGCGGAGAAACGCCGTGGCCGATGATGTTGTCGAGTGTTCTTTGATATTGGCCACCATCCAGTGCGCCACTGCTGTTGAAAATGTAAGTGACGGGGTAACGATCTTTGGCTTTGTCATAACCCACCGGCAAGTAAACATGGAACGTCATCTTTGATTCCATCAACTTGCTCTCGAACTCTTTCTTGTCGAGTCGGCCTTGCCTCGAAGCGTCTGCCGTGTCGAGGTGAGTCGGTGCTTTCCATTGAGGCATCGCCACCCAGGACATTTCCATCTTCTGTCCGCGACCAAAACTCATATCTTTTCCGGCGTAGCTGACCATGACTTTGCGTTTGTTTCGTGGATCGGAAATTTGCTTATCAAAATCCTGCGTGAACATATAGTTCACCCGTGCGTCCGGCTCC
>CBDTZI010000174.1:0-7266 GCA_965364865.1 uncultured bacterium
AGGTGGCGACCCACGGCGATCCGGTACGACTGGTACATATTTACGCCGAAGCCCCAAACTACAAAGTGGTCGCCGACCCGATCGAAGGTACGTCATGTATCGACGATGTCGCCCGCGCAGCGGTTGTCTATCTTCGACACTACGAACTGCATCACGACCCCACCTCAAAAGATAAAGCCGAATCTCTTTTGAATTTCATACTCTTCATGCAATCCGAGGACGGCTTATATTACAACTTCGTCAACACCAACAAGCTGGACATCAACAAGGAACACTTCCGAAGCAAAGCCGATAAAGTCGAGTGGTGGACCGCACGCGCGATCTGGGCGCTGGCGACCGCAGCGCGTGTGTTGGCTGACAACAATCCCGAATTCACCGAAAAATGTTTGCATAGCATCGACCGATGTATGCCTCACGTTCACGCGTTACTCGATAACTACCCCATCACCATCACCCATGAAGGCCGCGAGGTGCCCACCTGGTTGATGTACGAGGATGGTTCCGACGCCACTTCCGAACTGCTGCTGGGCCTTAGTATGCTGTACGAGGTCAAACCCTCCGAAGAACTCGACACCTTGATCGGGCATCTGGCTGAAGGAATCCAGTCCATGAGTTTGGGTTCCATGAGTGAGTTCCCATACGGCTTGCACGCCTCCACGCGAGGACACTGGCATGGATGGGGAAATTCGCAAACACAAGCTCTCGCGGAAGCGGGACATATCGAAACCGCAAAACACGAAGCGGATCATTTTTACCCGCGACTGCTCATCAACGGATTTTTGTGTTCTATGTCACTGGAAGACGATCCGCAAATCGATCGATTTGCCGGGATCGCTTATGGCCTGCGATGCGTCGTGGTCGGTTTGATTCGATTGTTTGAAGCGACCCAAGATCAAAAATATCTCACGATGGCCGGGCTGGCAGCCAGCTGGTTTACCGGCAACAACGAACCGGGCGTACCCATGTACGATCCATCCACCGGTCGATGTTTCGACGGCATCATCGGACCCGACAAAGTCAATCCCAACGCCGGAGCCGAGTCTACCATTGAAGCGCTATACGCGTTGTTGGAAGTGGAACAATATCCCGCAGCTCGTAGATGGATGTTTGCGAAGGGGAATGAACCGATCCGATACGAAAAAGATGGTAAGACCTATCTCTACCGCCTATTTAACAACCCGTCAGAAACCGATCCCATCTCCGTGGGACTGGTTATGGACCTCGAAAACGAACAATTGCATCTGCTGCACGATGAATCTTTCAATCAATTCCTGGCTTCGTCACGTTCGTCTTAACCGTTCAAGCACCGATCTCGCAAAAATTAATCTCATAAACCCAAAAGCCGGGAATGAATGGGAGCTCCTATGAGTTTTTATATTGCACAAAAACCCATGGCTGGAACCGTTGAATATCAGCGGTGCGATATCGGAATAAAAATCGAAAACCCCCAAGCATGCAAAAGTCTTCATCGGCGTCTACAATCCAAAGTAAACCCAGGGTCGTCTTTTCCTGGGTCTTCGCATTGTCAATCCTGAGCTTCAGTCTTTATCAGTTGTACAACACCATAAACATACTTCACGCCTATCAATCACTGGAAGCCACCGCGGATGACATGAAGCTGATGAGCGTACCATCCCTGTCCAACAAAATCATTCGCACAGAAGATCGCCAATACCTCTGGGCGCGAGGACCGCTTGATCCTGACCATGAAAGATCACGCTGGTTTGATATGACCGGCTCACCATTGCCTTTGGAAAAATTTCAATACGGAATTGGACAAGATACTATTCCTTCTATCGATCACCCTGTTTTTGTTGATCCCGATGATCCTCGACTGGTTGAAAAGTGGGGACGGGTTGTCCACGACCACATCGATCGGTTACAAGTGATCGGGGTTGCAAGAAACGGAGTGGCGCGAGCCTATCCGGTTGCACTCTTAAATCATCACGAGCTTGTCAACGATGAATTTCATGGCAGGCCTGTAACCGTGGGTTGGTGACCCCTCGACCAACGATCCGTAGTTTACGGGCGAGAAGTGAACGGGAAGGTCACCACGTTTGGCACAACGGGGTATACCTACAACAACATATTCGTACTCTACGACCGATTGACTTCTTCTATCTGGTACCCCCTTGAGAACGGTGAGATGAATGCCATCAGCGGCCCGCGAACAGGAGATTATATCCCTATCGAAGACGAACCTTCGATCATGACTTTGGGCGAATGGATAACGTTACACCCTGATACGAGTGTATTGTTCGGCGACGGAGCGGCTGACAAATCATCTGCACTCTCGATCGATTGAGCAAACGATTATGCCGGCGACGAAAGCGATATGCTTTTATCTGGCACAGGCGAGCTTCGGAAAAATTCTCGTACGTCGTTGACGATCAGATACAACGACGGCACAGCCACCAACGTTAACACGGTGGCAAAAATCAATCCGACTGAAATCGATAATCCCATGGGTATTAAAAATTTCGCCTGAAACGATTTTTCCGTTAATAGCGGTGCGATTCCCAGCACCGTTGTAATAGACGTTAAGAGAATCGGCCTCAATCGACTTTTACCCCCGTCGATGACCGCCTCAAATATATCCAGCCCCTCAGCCACGCGGCGATTAATAAACGTAACTAAAATCATCGAGTCGTTCACCACAATTCCGGTCAACGCCACCAGCCCGATGACCGACAAAATGGTAATCGGATACCCCATCACAAAGTGCCCCACCACCGCACCGATCAAGCCGAAGGGAATCACCGACATCACGATCATGGGCTGTATGTAATTTTTGAACAACCCCGCCAGCACGGCGTAAATCATCAATAACGCGATCAGAAAATCGGTCTTGATCGAAGAGAACGATTTGCTCGTCTCCAACTTTTGACCGCCAAACTCAAACTGAACACCCGGATATCGTTTCTTCAGATCGGGATAATTCGCCGTGATCGCCGCGATCACCTGTTCGGCGTTGGTGATACCCGAGTCTACGTCTGCGGTAATCGAAACCGTACGCCTTTGATTTTTTCGCTTGATCGTTGCAAAGCCGGTACCCTCTTTCAGTCGAGCCACTTCCCTGAACGGAACCAGCGCTCCGTTCGGGGTCGCCACCCGCATTGATTCGATATCATAGATCCGCGTGCGATATTCCGGCGGATAGCGCACCATGATCCGCACGTCTTCCTTACTTCGTTGGACCTTTCGCGCCTCAAAACCATAAAACGCAGCCCGCACCTGCATCGCAAGCGATTCCGTCGTTAATCCCAACGCACCCGCCGAATCAAACAGTTCGATTTGTACCTCGCGACGACCCGCGTCGAAATCATCCTGAATATCATACACCCCGGCGAACGTCGCCAACATTTCCGTCATTTCATTCGATACATCCACAATATCTTCAATGGCGTCACCGCTGATATCCAGATGGATGGGTGCGCCCGCAGGCCCACCCTGCACCGAGGAAAACCGCAATTTTCGAACACCCGGAATGCCCGTGGCTCGTTCGCGCAACTCCTGAATAATCGAATCACTCGTACGCGTTCGATCCTCAGCCGCAACCAACTCCATAAAAACCTGGCCCAGATGCGATTGAGAGGCGGACACCATACCGTCCTCACTCAGCTGCGAACCTAGCAAGGTGTACACGGTTTTCATCTCCGGCATTTCCAACGCCACTTCTTCGATCACGGTGGTCGCTTTACATGTCGCGTCCATCGGCGTCCCCACATCCATCTTCAGATTTGCGACAAGAGTTTCGCCATCCATCTTCTGCAAAAACACAAACGGAACGTGGCCACCCGCGACGACCCCACTCACGATGATTAACACGGATGTCAATCCCGCCATCGTCACATAGCGATGTTGAGCCGCCATCCGCAAATATTTTTCATAGATCACGCGAAGTCGATTGTTCACAAAACCCGTTTCATACGATCGTATTTTGGCTACCCATTGAAACGCATGGCTTAATTTTGAATTGGCTTTGTGGCTTCGATCCGCAGCGGATTTTGGTGTACTCAGTCCATGAGCCAGATGACAAGGCAATATCATCAACGCCTCAAACAGCGAAACCGTCAACGCAACACAAACGATCACCGGCAACACGCCCAGCCAATCCCCGATTTGACCTTCGATATACATCAACGGAATAAACGCAACCACCGTCGTACCGATCGCACACACCACAGGCCACGTCACCTCTTCCGTTCCGCGTACCGCGGCCAGCTGAGGCTCTACCCCCTGCTCCACCATGGAGTAAACGTGTTCGCTGACAATAATCGCATCATCTACGAGCAATCCCAGCACGACAATCAAACCGAACATGGTGATCAGATTCAGCGTCTGCCCTAAAAAGGTCATCACGACGAGCGTTCCCAGAATCGCCAGCAACAATCCCATCATCACCCAGAACGCCACACGCCAGTGCAAAAATACCAGCAATGATAACGCCACCAGCATCAACCCCCACGTTCCATTTCGCTTTAGCAGATCCAATCGACCTACGATGTATTGAGATAAATCACTATGAATTTCCAGTTGAACTTTTTCGGGATATGGATTGCCCCGCGCATCTTCCATGATCTTAGGGATTTGCTTCTCAGGACTGCCGGAGATGGAGGCCAACATGCGATCCAGCCAGGGCCGCTCATAATCTCGACCCATTTTGCCCGCGACCATCGCTCGAACCATTTTTGCTATCGCGATCGCGTCCTGATCCGCTGTTTTATACACCGTCACATTGGCTGCTGGCTTTGAAGCAAAGCGACCCAACACATCCACATCTTCAAAACCGTCAACGATCGTTGCAACGTCCTTAACTCGTATGGCTCGACCCGTAGGGTCACTATGAATAATGATATCCAGTAAATCCTCGCCGCGATTTTCCTCACCCAACGTTCTCACCGCGACGTTACCACGCGATGTACGAATCTGACCGCCCGGCAAGTCCAGATTACTCGCACGTATCGCCTCAGCTACATCCATAAAAGAGAGGCCAAACTCCATCAGTTTCGCGGGAGATGTCTCGACACTGATTTCATCTTTTCGCGTTCCACTGATTACCACATTAGTCACTTCGGGCAACCGCAACAGATCGTCACGAAGCTGTTCACTCATGGTCTTCAATTCGCGGTCGCTCAAATCGCCATACAGCGCGACACTGATCACCGGCATCTTCGGATCAAACTTCTGAACTCGCGTTTCACGCGCTTCTTCAGGGAAATCGTCTTCTTCAATCGAATCGATCGCCGCTTTCACATCATTCACCGCCTGATCGATGTTTTCAAAACCACTTTCCATCTCGACCAGAATCATGCTGCTACCTTCGTTGATGGTGGACAACATTTTCTCCACCCCCTCAACATCTTTCACCTTCTCTTCGATTTTTAAGGTGATCCCTTTTTCGACTTCCGACGGTGTCGCTCCGGGATAAGAAGTGGTAATCATAATTCGGTTGGGCCGCGACTCCGGAAACAACTCGCGTACCATTGTCAAGCCGCAATAGACCCCGCCCACCAGCGTGGAGACCATCAGCAGATTGACCAGCACCGGATTGTTTATACTGAATCGTGGCAACGAGGTCATGGTGATTGCTTCTTATTGATCCGTGTGGGTTCACGAGTCTCGGATGGGGTGGTATGTACGGTATCCCCGTCAGTAATCGCGTCCAGATGAGACAAGATGACGACATCCCCTTCGTGAAGATCACCCGTCACCATCGCACGATCCAGAATAAACCGTTCTACCGTGATTCGTTTTTCATGCGCGACATGACTGTTGGAGACAAAGATCGTCCCGTTGCGAATCGCACCGCGAGGGATCAGCACGCGATCCTTATACAATGGACCCGTGACCACCGCTCGCACAAACGAGCCCGGTATCAAATGGTTAGACTGGCTGCGGTTATCGACCCGTACATAAGCGGAAAACGTACGCGTCAGCGGATCCACGTCAGGCCCGATTCGTGAAATCTCACCCGACCAGAACCTGTTGGGCGTACTTTCGCATTCGATACGGCAAGACGCGGTTATTTTGGTTTGATCGTAGACCGCACCCGGTAACTGAATTGGGATTTCAACGATCGAAGAATCGATCATCGTGAGAATCAGTACACCCGGGGCGACTCGATCTCCCACATCGACCCACAACGTCTGTATGGTTCCCGAAAAGGGAGCACGAATCTCGCAGCGCTCCACGTTTAACTGAGCCATCTTAACAGCCGCTTCAAATCCACGTTTGGAGGCTTGAAGCTTGGCCATTCGCGGCGTCAGTCGTGCCCGCTCCCGCTCATAATTTTGCATCGCAAGTCGAGATCGCTGATAAGCGGTGATGGCTACGTTGAATTCCTTCTGGGCCGCCAACTTTCTCTCGTACAAATCAGATACACGGTTCTTTTCCGAAATGGCTACATCAAGTTCTCGCTGCGCGGTCTTGACCATCTGGTCGAGTTTTTCTGCTTCCACCTTCAGCTCAGCCAACGAAGCCTCTTCGACCTCCGACAACGCTTCCGCTCGCTCCAGCGCGTGTTGATATTCCCGGTTGTCCAGACGAATCAAACCCTGACCCGATTTCACCACCGAACCGGATTCGATCCCTTTGACCCGCTCAATAACCCTGGAAGGAATCTCTGCGGACAAACGTGCCATCCGATCCGCTTCGACCGTGCCGTAACCCACGAAATGGTCGATGACATCCTCGCGATGAACCACGATGGAATCGACATACAGGTCGGCGTCTTCGACTTCCCGCCGTGGTGGTTCTACGCGTACAAGGTACAACCAACCGGCCACGCACGCCCCGCCTCCGAGCATGGCCAGAATCAGCACCAACGAAATAAATTTTTTTCTACCGTCAACCACAAGATCAATTCTATGAATGATTCATTCGTGTGTATGTCATGCCACAAGTCCAGGCGGTGTTATCTAATTATTGATCCCGCGGGATATTAAATCAATGGCAAAGATTAAAATCGTTTATTTTTCCCGACTCATTTTCAAAACAGTTTTTAACACACCTTCCAGACTCTTGTTTCCATCCGCTCGATACGTCGACAATGTCTTTTTACTCTTCCCATCGACAAACGAAACGGTTCCCAGTTTGGATAAGTCTCCCGTCCACAAATGTTGAATTCCCAGAGCCGCGACCATCAGAGCGGCCTGCTTTTGAGAATCTTCAGTACTCAAATCCAGCGTGACATACAAAATCGAACGATCCCCCATTCGGCCACTCAGTTTCGCAAATTCAGGAGCAAGTTTTCTACAATAGGGA
>CBDTZI010000175.1:0-7242 GCA_965364865.1 uncultured bacterium
CATCAAGCTACTACTTAAAGAAGATTTGATTCCGGATGAAGCCGACAAAGTGCTATTTCGTATTGCACCCTACTTTGCGATTATCCCATCGGCGCTGGCGTTTATCGCATTGCCGTTTGGCGCTACCTATATGTTCCGCGATCTGGATGTGGCTTTACTTTTCATACTCGGCGTGCTCGGCGTAGAAGTGCTGGCTGTCATTTTGGCCGGTTGGGCATCAAACAACAAATGGAGTGTGTACGGTGCGATGCGTGAAGCCTGTCAGGTGATTTCCTATGAAATTCCGATGGGCATGGCGTTGCTGGTCCCGGTGGTCTGTTGCGGCACGTTAAACCTGAAAGAAATCGGCGAGATGCAGTCGGGCGGTTGGTTCACCTGGTTGGCCTTTAACAATCCGTTTACGTTTATCGCATTTATCAGTTACTTCATCGCTTCGTTGGCCAGCTGTAAACGTGCCCCGTTTGATCTTCCCGAAGCAGAGAGCGAATTGGTGTCCGGTTTTCATACGGAGTATTCCGGTATTCGTTGGAGCTTTTTCTTCTTCGCGGAATACGCAGCCATGTTCGTCGTCAGCGGCGTAGCCGTCATTCTGTTTCTGGGCGGTTGGAATTCACCGCTACCGCTTGAATGGGGCAGTGCGTGGGGCAGTCACTGGTTTTACGATGGGATTCGCGGCGTGCTCTTTAGTGGCCCGCTCTGGTTTGTCGCCAAGTGCGTCTTCTTCCTGTATGTACAGATTTGGCTTCGATGGACCTTGCCCCGTATTCGACTCGACCAGGTGCTCTATGGTTGCATTCAGGTCTTGCTGCCCATGACTATGCTCCTGCTTTTTGGAACCACGCTTTGGGTGTGGGCTTCGACCTCGGACTCTCAAGGTTGGGCGATGTTCGCTCAGGTGGTTAACTGGATTTGCGGTTTCATCGGTTTTGTTTTCACAATTGGATTCCCGATCATCGCCGCCTACGGATTTTATCACCGACGAAAACTCGTTGGCAATCTCGTGCAGGACGCGTTGCCGGCATCGTAAAGAAATGATTTTATTGGCTTCACAATGAAACAGACGAATAACAACAATGCTGCGAACGCCGGGTGCCACTGGCGGCTTGTCCGCCAGTGTTATCACAGTGTGTTGAATCACTGGCAGTCCCGACTTGTCGGGACCCGTGGCACCCGAAACCGTAAACATTTACTTGTTTGCGGTGTTACGCTGGGTTCAGCCTGGCTGATGTCTACGTCGACCGCGTTGGCTCAAGTTGAAGTGGCGTCGGATACTACCAACGCTGCGGCTCCGGGTGGATTGCTGGAAGCTTTGCTGTTTTATTTCGTAGCCACCGCCATCGTGGTTTCGTCGTTGGGTATCTGTTTCAGCAAAAACATCGTACGCATGGCTGTGTGGCTGTTTATCTCGCTCGGTTCGGTGTCGTTGATTTACTTTATGCTCGCAGCCAACTTCCTCGGCGCGATTCAGTTGATTATTTACGCCGGCGGAACGCTCATACTACTTGTGTTCGGTGTGATGCTAACTTCAAAATCACCGTGGGCGCGGTTCGACATCAAGCCGATCGAATGGATTTCCGCCACGGGCGTGTGTGCGGGTCTTTTTGTCTGTTTGTTTATCATTCTCGGTCGCGCCGTTTGGAATTCAACGCAAACCATCATACCCGGTGCCACCGTGAGGGATATTGGCAGACAACTGATGACGGAATATCTGGTTCCGTTTGAGGTCGCGGGCGTGCTGTTGTTCATTGTGATGGTGGGAGCCGCTCATCTGGCTCGACAGGAAAAAAATTAATGCTGACGATTGGTTTAACTCATTATCTGGTGGTCGCAGCTGTGCTGTTTTGCAGCGGGCTATACACCATGATGACCAAGCGTAACGCCATTGGAATTTTGATCGGCGTGGAACTGGTGTTGAACAGTGCCAACGTGAATCTGGTCGCGTTTGATCGATATCTCGGTCCCGGTCGGATCGATGGCCAGATGATGGCGATTTTTATTATTGTGTTGGCTGCGGCGGAAGCGGCGCTAGCTGTGGGTATTTGCATCAACCTATACAGAAACATGGCCACGGTTGACGTGGATCGCGCAACTGATTTGCAGGGATAAACAGCCGAGATGTGTGCTCCATTCTTGCGAAGCAAGGATGGGGGATAAATAAACGAAGGAAATAATGACGTCACATACGTATGAAATTTTATTGGCGATGGGTGTGTTGTCCCCGTTTATCAGTTTCTGGATTCTGGTGTTCTGGGGTCCAAAGCTCGGCAAACCCGTAGCCGGCTGGACCGCGGTCGTGTTGGGCATGGGCGTCCCCTTGCTTTGTGCGACGTGGGTATTGCTGGGCTGGTGCGGTGCGGACGAAGCCACTCGTGCATCGCTTACCGAAAACGCCTTTCGATATCACTGGGCGGATATGGGCAGTATGCCCATCACTGTCGGTGTAAAACTCGATTCGCTGACGATCGCGATGTATTTCATGGTGACGTTTATCGCGTTCTGGATTTTCTTTTTCAGCGTCGGCTACATGTCGGGCCACAGTGATGAAGTCGCGGGAAAAAGCAAATACCACCGCTTCTTCGCCTATCTTTCTTTGTTTGCTTTCAGCATGCTGGGTCTGGTAGTCAGCAGCAACTTGCTGTTTTTGTTTATCTTCTGGGAACTGGTTGGCCTGTGCAGCTATCTGCTCATCGGCTACTACTTCCACGAACGCATTCCACAACGCGCCCAGATGAAGGCGTTTATCACCAACCGCGTCGGCGACTTCGGTTTCTTGATCGGGTTGATGTTAGTCTATTATCAACTGGGCACGCTTGATCTCGACCAGGCAGCCATTAACTTTGCGGATCAATACGCAACGGGCACCGGCATCTTTGCGAGCAGCTTTACGATGTTCGGCTGGTCACTCGCTACGATTATGGGGGTCGGATTGTTCTGTGGTGCGATGGGTAAAAGCGCACAGTTTCCGTTGCATGTCTGGCTGCCCGACGCGATGGCGGGTCCGACTCCGGTCAGCGCACTGATTCACGCCGCGACGATGGTTGCCGCCGGTGTCTATCTCGTCGCTCGTGTCTTTCGGCTGATGACGCCCGACGCGCTGATGTTTGTTTCGCTGATCGGATGTCTCACGCTGACGTTGATGGCTCTGGTAGCCATGGTGCAGACCGATATCAAAAAATGTCTGGCTTATTCAACGCTATCGCAACTGGGTTACATGATTTTCGGCCTGGGGTGTGGTGCGTGGATCGCGGCTCTGTTTCATCTGATCACTCACGCGTTTTTCAAGGCGATGCTCTTCCTTGGCTCCGGTCAGGTGATCGAAGGATGTCACCACGAACAGGACATGCGCAAGATGGGCGGGCTTAGAAAAAAAATGCCCGTCACCTGCTGGACGTTTTTCATTGGTGTGTTGGCTATCGCCGGAACAGGCATCCCCGGAACGTCCATCGGTCTGGGCGGATTTTTCAGCAAGGACGAAATTTTAGCCGTCGCCTATACACGGACTTATGAATGGGACGACGTTCACAAACATGAAGTCCATGATGGCGGCCACGGTGGCGATCACGCTTCAAATACCGATTCATCCGTAAAACACGCGACGTTGGTTTCCGATCCGATTCATCATGCTGAAGGCGGCGGTTCGCACGGCTCATCATCGATGGGTTCGATTTTTTCCGCGACGAAACCGCTACCGAAGTGGATGTTTATGCTGGCGCTGATCACCGCATACATCACACCGTTTTACATGATGCGTTGTTGGTGGCTGACGTTTATGGGCAAGCCTCGTGACGAGCATGTACACGAACACGCCCACGAAACTCCGTTGATGTACATTCCGCTCGCGGTGTTAGCGGGTGGAACGATTTTCGCCAGTTACCGGCTTTTCAGACCATTGATTGCATTAGCGGCGCCCGATGCGACGTCGGCTGCGATGGTATTGGCGACGGATGGCACGACACATACGGAAGCGATTACCAATGCTCACCATTTTCTGATGTACGGTGTGGGCGGTGCGTTTCTTGTTGGCTTTGCGATTGCGTTTTTGATTTATCGCAGCGGGCTTGATCTCGCGGAAAAAATAAGACGGGTGTTCAGCCCGCTACACACGTTATTAATCAACAAGTATTACATCGACGAACTTTACGATTTTGTCTGGGTGAAGGGTTGTCTGCTTGTGGCTAACATCGCCCGATTTTTCGACACCTGGGTCATCGATTTGATATTCAACCTGTCAGCCGCTGCGACGGAACGATTCGCGGCGTTTACGGGTAAGGTATTGGATACGCACGGTGTGGACGGCGTCATCAACGGCGTAGCCAAGTCCTCAATGGATTTCGCGGGCGTCATGCGTAGTCCGCAAACCGGACGAATCCGAAATTATGTGTTGTTTGCTACCGGCGCCGCTACGGTTGCGCTGGTGTTGATTTTGATTTATAGCGAAGGCTCCGGCGACCTGGTGGCGTCGGCGGCTGTGACTCCGTAATCCTAAGTAAAAAACATTGGTGCTGTGATGAACATTTTATCTCTGATTGTTTTTATGCCGCTGATTGGCGCATTCGTCTGCCTGTTCGTTCCCAAACGACAGGTTCGCGTGGTGGCTGTGGCGGCGTCGTTGGTAACGCTTCTGTTATCGCTCACGCTGTTTGGCACGTTCTTCGGTGGCGCCGATGACGCGGCTGTGTTTGGCAGCAGCTACGGCACGCTTCACCACGTCATACGCGCCGACTGGATCACCGGCCCTAATTTTAATATCGAATACTTCCTCGGCATCGACGGACTCGGCTTCCCGCTGTTTATTCTCACGACGCTCGTTTCATTCCTGGCTTGTTTAGCCAGTTGGAATTTCGATAAATGGAAAATCAACAAGGGTGTTCGAGCTTATTTCTTTCTCTTTCTGTTGTTGGAGACGGGGATGCTCGGCGTCTTCGTATCGCTCGACTTCTTCCTGTTCTACATTTTCTGGGAAGTCATGCTGCTGCCGATGTATTTCCTGATCGGCGTTTGGGGTGGAGAAAGAAAAGAATACGCAGCCATCAAGTTTTTCTTATTCACGCTGGGCGGTTCCGTGCTCATGCTGGTTGCACTGATCGCGATGTATTTTTATAGCGGAGCTGCGATTGAAGCCGCGGGCGGTGCGGTTCCCAGTGCTTACCGGGCGGTGGAAAATTACACCTTAACCCACGGCACGTTTGATCTGATCGAACTGGCGACCAACCCCGTCATTCAAAGCCATTTTTCGTCTTATTCCACTATGTTTCTGGGTATGAAATTTGCGACCGTAATGTTTATCTTTCTGTTTATCGGATTCGCCATCAAGCTACCTGCGTTCCCGGTGCATACCTGGCTACCCGATGCGCACGTTCAGGCGCCGACGCCGATCAGTATGATTCTTGCGGGCGTGCTGTTGAAAATGGGCGGCTACGGTTTCCTGCGATTGTGTTATCCGATTTTCCCGACCGGCGGTGTTACGTGGGCTTATTTCTTAGCCTGTATCGGGTTGATCAGTATTATTTACGGCGCGTTGTGCGCGATGGCGCAGACCGACTTTAAGCGGCTGGTGGCTTACAGCTCCATTTCCCACATGGGTTATGTGTTGCTGGGCATCGCGGTGATGACCGAAGCCGGTTTTCAGGGTGCGATGTTTCAGATGATCGCCCACGGCATTAGCTCACCCATGTGCTTCTTTTTGGTCGGCATTATTTACGATCGTGCCCATCATCGAGAGATCAATCGCTTTGGCGGTTTGTGGATGACGATGCCAAAATATGGCACGATGGCGACGATCGGCTTTTTCGCTTCCTTGGGTTTGCCCGGGTTGTGCGGATTTATCGGTGAGGTCTGGGTCGTATTGGGCACTTTTGCAGCCAAAGATAAATATGTCTGGGCGGCACCGATGGCCATCGCAGCTGCCGGTGCGGTGGTGTTGACCGCGGGTTATATTCTCTGGTTGATCCGCCGCGTTTATCTCGGTCGGGAAAAAGAGGAATACGCCGGCTTCCCCGACGTGTCATCCCGCGAAACGTTTATTTTAGTTCCGATGGTGATTCTTTGTATCGCGCTGGGTATTTTCCCCATGCAGACGGTGTTTAACTTTACCAACGGAACGCTGCAACAACTGTTGAGCCACATTAACGGTATTGTTTCGACGATTATGTAGTCGTGATTTTTTACTGAGCTGCGGACTTTGGTCCGCGCGGACCCGCGCAAGGCCCGACAAGTCGGGATTTAATTGTGCATGCGGCTCAGATCCATGTGGCTCAGATTAATGTATAGATGAATGATGATGAACTTACTTGCACAATCTGATCTGTGGTCAGGCGTTGACGTCGGGCGACATCTGTTTTTGTTTTCGCCGATCATCGCGTTGATCGTGACCATGCTCACGGTCGTCGCCTGTCCCATTGTGGTGGGCCGTTCGACGCGAAAGATCACCGGCGTAGTCGCCATCGGTATCATCACCACATTTTTCCTGGCGATGCGCGTTTCTTCTGCGGTCGCGGGTGGCGGGATCAGCGGACTCTCCACGGATCCGATCGCGGGCATGCTCATCGCGGACAATCTATCCTCCTGTTTTCAGATGATTCTCATTCTGTTCATGGCTGGGGTCATGATTTTGTGGTGGATGGGTTCTGCGGAAAAGGAAACCAACGCTCCCGAATTTTTTATTCTGCTTCTGGGCAGCGCGGTGGGCATGATGTTGATGACCGCCACCGCCAATTTGTTGATGATCGTGATCGCGATCGAAACCGCGTCGCTCCCGAGCTATGCGATTGTCGGATTTAATAAAAAGGATCGTAAGGGTGCGGAGGCGTCGTTGAAATACATGATCTTCGGCGCGGTGTCTGCCGCGATCATGCTCTACGGCGTCAGTTTGTTGTATGGCCTGGTGGGCAGTCTGAGTGTTGCGGACCTGGCACGATATACGGTGGATCAGTTCGCCGCTGGCGAAAATGTTCTGCTGCTTGGTGTGGGACTGCTCTGCTTCTTTGCGGGGATCGCGTTCAAAATTTCGGCGGTTCCGTTTCACTTCTGGTGCCCGGACGCGTTTGAAGGGGCCAAGATCGAAGTGACGACGTGGCTCAGCGTAATCAGCAAAGCGGCTGGCCTGATTTTGCTCGCTCGCATCGTGATGATTTTCAGTGCGGCGATCGATGGGCCGTTTTCGATGCACCTGATCGAGCCGATCGCGTGGATGATCGGGATCGTCGCTGCGATCACCTGCACGGTCGGAAATTTTTCCGCTTA
>CBDTZI010000176.1:0-7239 GCA_965364865.1 uncultured bacterium
GCGGTTGGGGAATCAGTTTAAGGATCGAAAGGGCGGCTGTGCTTTTACCGCAGCCACTCTCACCGACCAGTGCGACCGTTTTACCCCGTGGAATGCTCATCGACACCCCATCCACAGCCGGGATCATCCCCTGATCGGAGACAAACGATACCCGAAGATCACGGATTTCAAGCAATGGTGATTGAGTGTGAGTCATGTATGCGAGTTGTACCGCAATTTGTACAAAATCAAAAGCTCACGCGTGCGGATCCCACTTTGTAATTGGACCGCCATCCCGTGAGAGTTGAACGCTCGCATCTCGAATTTTCTTCCTACATCATGCGATTCAATTGCAATCAATTTTCACATGTGGGATTGGCGAAGAGGTCGTCGCCGTTGTAGCAGTGCTGGAACAGATAATAATCGTAAAGGTCGGTATAACCGTCGCCGTCTATATCGCTCAAATCGCAGGTGCGTGTGGTCGGTACGTCCGGACCTTCCATGCAAGGCTGGAACGGACGGAAATCAGCTGTGCCGACTTTGCCGTCGCCAGTTAAATCTGTACTCAGGCTTGGCGGCAGAACTTCAAGCGTCATCGGAGCAGATATATTGATTCCTAAAACAGTGTTGTCAACGGCTCGGTCATCCCACTCACCAACTTCGTCGTCCGCATCAATCATCCATCCGATATTGTATATTCCTTCCGGAATATTGGCTGGAAATTCATCAATATCGATACCGACATTCACTTCACTATTTCCTAAATGGTTTGACGGCGTTTGGTATGTTCCCAAAAGATAATCATTCCCCGTGCCGTTGGGTGGAGCCAGATTGCCATCGATGATGGTATCAACGGATGCAAAGTATCGCACCTTGTAGGGCATGGCATCACCGCCGCGCACATTGTCGATATGATTGCGTATCCACCAGCTTTTGTACGGGCTGATCGTTTCCGAAGAGATTTTATGGAATTCCGTTCCACTATCCGTCATGTCCGCGATCAGTTCGCTAAACAATTCGGAACCCAGGCGGGCGAAGTAAAACGAACGTATCGCATTGCCCGGAGGGCTGGCGGTCGACGGTCGACAGTTGAGGATAGCGGGGTTGCAATTGGAGTTACAGGTCAGGTTATCCTTGGAGAACATGACCATCACGATGGTGTCGGCGCCTTTTTGCATGATGCCGGTGTCATTCGTAACCTGGTATCGGGTGCCGTTACATAGTGTACCCCCCTTACCGCCGTTTTTATAAAAGCCGGTGAGTGCGGTGGGCTCGGGAAGCGGGTTAAAGCCTGCGAAAAAAGCATTCCCGTCCAGATTGTCGGCCATTTGAGAGAATGTTCCCATCGAGTTTAATGCGCTGGTCAACGTGCCAGCCTCGTTGAAAAAATCGCCGTCGATATATTTTTCAAGCATGCGGCCAAACGCTCTGGGTTGAACCGTGTTCATTCCCATTCGATAATATCGTTGGTGACCCAGCGACGTAGAACGCTGCGGTATAACACCACCATTGTTGGCGTTGGCCCAGTTTTGCAAATCGCCGAAGAGGTCGCCCGCACCTCGAAACACAGGTTCCCATATCCATGAGGGGATCGTGAAATAGGATGTATCGTTGGGGAAATCGTTGACCTGACCCTGCCACATGATGATGCGATCCAGATCGGAGATGCCGGTGATGAGGCCAAACCCACGACCTACGCCTGAAACGCCAGACAGCCATTTGTTCAGCAAATTTCTTCCCAGAACCAATTCGATGAGCATACTGGTTGCGGCATTGTCGCTGGGTCCCATCATCAACGAATCGAGTTGAGCCAGCGTGTAAGAGGTACCAAAATTGGCCTGACCCAGGCCGTTGTTCTTATCATTCATATACCAGGGGTTTTTGCTGTAGAGAATCGATGGATCGTTAACCATGTCGATGTTGTTCGCTTCATGTTCCTGCCAGAGTTTGATGTGGGCCGTCGTTTTAGAGCAACTAGCCAGGTAAAACGGTTCACTGGCACGGTAGCCAATCGACTGGTTCGTGCGAATGTTCTTGGCATAAAAACCGATGGTGCCCAGCGGGCCTTGTCCGTCCTGCGCTTCGAAAAGGTTGATCAAATTCTGCATTTGCCCGTTAATCGGTTCGGAGTCTTGTTCCGCTGCGATGCCGGATACTTCATGAAGTGACTTATATGTGTCTCCCCAGACGCCAGCGTATCGCAAGCCACCATCGTTCCAGGTTTCCAGATCGATCAGATGCGTATTGGCGTCGGAACTTTCAAAGTCTTTCTGGTTGAAATCAGTTTCGTTATACCCTCTCCACACCGCCCATTCGTGACCCGGATACATGGCGAAGATGATGGCGTACCGAGTTTCACTATGGATGGTGCTATAATATCGCTCAATGTCGATGGGTCGCCCGGCGATGCCGGAAATAGGCGATAAGCCACTGGTTGGATCAATGGGTAGCTGTGGACTTAAAATATCGCTTAACTCAGCGCCGGTGAGTCCGTAGTAAAGCGTGGTACGCGGTTGATTGGGATCGTTGACCCAGGCGCCCGCGAAGGTCGTATTCCCGTTTTCTACATAGGCTTCAAAATCAATGATTTGCAAACCCTTAAGAGAATTGTTGCCCAGGCGAGTCTGAAATTCAGCGTCGGTATGGGTTGAGCGAATTTCCCAGGCGTAAGCATCACCATCGATCAAAAAACAACCGGAGAAAAGTTTTGTACCGTTAATGATCTCGACGTCGAAGTCGAGCCAGCGTCCGTCTTCACCCTGAACATAGTCAGCTACGAAATCATCCCAGGCCTGAGCGTTACCCGCCGCCCACCAGACGACGGTGCCGTTTACGGGATACCAGACTCCGCTGTAACGTAATTCTGAACCGGTCCATCGAATTTCGATATCGACCAGTTGATTCCCCTGGGCGTTTTCATCGCTGTTTCGGGTAATGAATTGTGCTTCGGTGAGATTATCTTCCCATGAAGTTGGTGACGACCCCGCATGAGCGAACGGCACAGCCAACACGGACCATAGACCGATGGTTAGAACGTAAGCTTGACGCTGAAATTGAGACATGGCTATCTCTCCCCTGAATATCCCGAACTCCTACAATTTGATGCTTATTATAGCCCGTTTAGGGGTATTTCTCAAGGTGTGGGTATACCGAAATAAGCGGAAATTGAGCGATATTTTAGGCATTTCGGGTTGTATTATGGGCTGTCTCGGATTGACGTTTTGATTTTTCGACTGTTACACCAGCGTGGCTTCGCGGGACTTCGGATCAAACGCGTCGCGCAAACTATCGCCGATAAAATTTAACGATAGTAATGTTATCAATAGCAATGCACACGGGAAAACGATCAGCCACCAGTATCCGACGAACATGTTGACCGCTTCCACGCCGTCAGCTGCTAATCTTCCCAGTGACGGCGTCGGCTGTTGCACTCCGATCCCCAGAAAACTCAAAAACGACTCCTGCAAAATCGCCTGCGGAATGACCAGCGTCGCGTACGTTACGATCGGCCCGATCAAATTGGGAATAAGATGTCGCCAGATAATTCGAATCGGACCGGCTCCGATCGCGCGGGCCGCTTCTACATAAGGCTGACTTCGCAATGACAACACCTGGCCGCGAATCACGCGGGCCATCGTCAGCCAACTTACTCCACCGATCGCCACGAAAAGAATAATCAGATCCGCGTATTTCGTATGCCCGCCGAAAAGTGCGGTCAGCGGCCTGGTCAACGCGATTTTCATCAGGATCACCGTCAGGATGTAAGGCAGGCCGTAGAACACGTCGACGATACGCATCATGATCATGTCGACGCGCCCGCCAAACATTGCAGCCACCGTTCCCCACGCCGTGCCGACCACGACCGCCATACCCGCCGCCGCCAGGCCGATCGATAAACTCACCAGAAAAGCGGGTAACAATCGAAACAGCAAACTTCGACCCAGATCATCATGCCCCAGCCACGACGTCGTGCGATACGCAGCCTGAGCCGCGGGCTTTAGCCCGCGCGGTTGTTTAATTACATTATCGATTTCAGCGAAATATTGACTCGCAATCACCGGCGAAAACGACGGGGCGTGTCGAACCGCAGAATCCAGTTCCTGCACGTTATACCATTTCGAAGAGAGTGGCAGCGTGACAAGACTGACCGCAATGATCACGCTGATGACGCACACGCTTAACTTGGTCATTCGACTGCGCCAGAATCGTTGCCATGCTTGCATGTCCATCACACCGCCTCCGATATACGCGGATCAAGTTTTGCATAAAGAACATCAATCAGCAGATTAAACGCGACCAGCAGAGTGGAAAAAACCAAAACCGTGCTCATCACCAGCCCCGGATCGCGATTGAGCGCCGCGTTGACGAAGTGCTGACCCAGTCCGGGCACGCCGAACACTTTTTCAACCACAAACGAACCGGTCATCGCCTGGGCGGTCGCTGGTCCTAGAAAACTCAATACGGGAAGCGCTGCTACTTTCAACGCGTGTTTCCAAATCACGGTACGATGGCTTGCGCCTTTGGCGATCGCAGTGCGGATAAAATCGCTGCTTAGGGTATCGATCATGCCGACGCGGGTGAGCCGTGCGGTGTAGGCGATAAACGGCAGCGATAGGGTGATTACCGGCAGTGGCAGATGGGCGAGCGTACCCCAGCCGCCGATCGGTGCGACCTTGAAGTACATGGCGAACACGATCAAAAGGGCCGTCCCCGTCACGAAGGTCGGAATCGATATCCCCGCCATGACGAGTGTACCGGTCCAGACATCGAACCACTGATTTCGTTTCACTGCGCTGATTACCCCGATCGGTATGCCCACTATCACAGCCAACAGGATCGCGCATAAACCGATCATCATCGAGACCGGCAGCGCCGATGCGATGATCTGATTGCAGGTCCAGTCGTTGTACATAAACGCTGGCCCGAAATCCAGTTGTACGGCTCCAGAAAGAAACTCCCAGAAGTAAAGCCAGTTGTTGTCCATGTGGTATTGGGCGCGAAGGGCCATCTCGGTTTCGACGGAGAGATTATGCTGACCCTGTTGGAACGGGTTGCCGGGCAGAGAGATGACCATCAAAAACGTCAGGGTGTAGATACACATGATGGTCACGATCCCCGCCAATAGTCTTTTCAGGATCAATTTTCTCATCGTTCGATCGACACATATTGAAAAGGAAACCAGAGTCGTGCGTTGGGGTATAACCCTTTTACATAGGGTTTAATTGCGATCGGTTCGGCGTAATGCAAAATCGGGAGGATCGGAAAATCCTGTTCGACGATGATTTTTTCCGCTTGTTGTAAAATCTCCGCACGACGGGCAGGGGTCGCTGCACGGTTCGCTTTTTCTAATAATTGATCGTATTTCGAATTGGCGTATCCGCTGTCGTTGTTCCCGTTACCGGAGATCAGGCAATTTAAGAATGTGGTGGGGTCGTTGTAATCGGCGTACCAGTTTCCGCGGGCGATCATGTATCGGAAATTGGCTTTGTCTTCGGCAAACGTCCTGCTTTCTTTACTTTGTAGTTCGATGTGTACCCCGAGCGATTTTTCCCACTCATGGGCCAGCGCCTGTGCAACTCGCTCGTCGTTGGGTGTATATAGAAATTCAATGGTGGGCATGTCCTGGCCTGATGGATAACCCGCTTCTGCAAGTAATTTACGAGCCTGTTCGACATTACGAGAAAGTCCCGTTGGCGGAGTGTATCCGGGGATCGCATCGGGGGGTACGAACGAATAGGCTGGTCGATCGCCGCGTTGCAATACGCGATCCACGATTTTTTCTTTATCGACCGCCAACGCAAAGGCTTTTCTGACGCGAGCATCTACAAAAGGATTAATGCGACCGGAAATGGATTCGCTTACACAGTTGAAATTCAGGAAATAGGTAGCCAACACGATGCACTGCTTAAAATCTTTCCGTTCTCCGGTGCGTGATAACCTCGCGATTTCATGGTCGTATGTGACCGCCAAGCTGGGCAAAAAATCCACATCGCCCGCTTCATAAGCCATAATGGATGCGTTGATGTTTTCAAAGACCTGCATATCCACCGTGCGACATCGAATCGCCGAAGCGTTTCGATAATACGGATTCACCGTCAGTCGTGCCCGCCGCTTAAACGTCCAGTCGGCTAATTGATAGGGCCCGTTGGTGATGATACCCGGATAGTCATCGCTTTGTGGAATCGGTTTGGTCCACTGTGGATCGTAGATCACCAATCCCTCGGAAGTTATGGGGGCGTTGTCGTATCGCTGCCTGAGCGATTCGATCGATTTATGGATCGGCAGGAAAATCGGGAACGCGGTCAAATCAAGAAAGTAAGGGCAAGGCTGAGTCAGATGAACAACCAAGGTCACATCATCGATCGCTTTAATTCCGACGCGCTGAAATCTTTCATCGATTTGGGAGGTGTGTTGTTCAAAAATTTCCTGATGAAACTGTTTATAATTAACAGGTGTCAACGCCAGTTGCTTGACGAAGTGTTCCCAGTCCTCGTCTGATTGATCGGACTCGGGTGCGATTAGACTTATTCTGGTCAGTGTTTGTTCGACGTCGAGAGACGGAAAGGTTTCTCTTTTTCCAATGGCGTTAACGAATTGTTTTGCCTGGGTGACGCTGATAGCCCATCCATCTTTTAATCTTGAAAGCGGAGCAAGTAGTGCTACTGTATCGCGTCGCCAGCGCACATAGTCTTCCGCTCCGGTGATATGATCGGTGAACAAAAACGTATAGTCGGTAGCTGCTCCAGGCTCCATGCCGCGACGCCAGCCTCGGATGAAATCATGCGCGGTCACGCGATCCCCGTTCGACCATCGTGCATCGTTCCGTATGGTAAACGTATAGATCAACCCATCATCAGAAATATCCGGTGGGAAATGAGCCGCCCCTTCGATGGGCTTTGTGGTTTGTGGATGCCACGAGGTCAAACCCTCCCAGATATTCAGCGAGACACGAAAATCCTGCATCCAGCTCATTCTGGCTGGATCAAGTGTGTGAATGCCGGACGGATTGACGTAGGTAAAATCAGCACGATCGTGCTGCGAAGTTAATGCGTAGGCGGTGATACAGATGATGAAAAATAAGATAATGATAGGGGTAAATTTACGGATCATTCCGTTGATCCAGATCAAAAACGTGGGTGACGTTATGGAGCGCCGACAGGTACATTCCAGGGTGCGTCATTCAGTGCCCCGCGAATTTTGGATTCGGCGTTACCAATCCACTTGTAGACTTCATCGAGTATTTTCACTCGGCCAGCGTAA
>CBDTZI010000177.1:0-7171 GCA_965364865.1 uncultured bacterium
TCCGCATCGCGGCTAATGTTTTCAAACGGCAACACAGCCAGCATGATCTTTAGCGGTTTCGGACGTTTTATTACTGGTGGCTGACGAAGTGTTTTGAAACCGTATCGCCGCATCATTTTGACGATGCGCGGATCGTTCTGGATTTGTTCGAACATGGGAAACAGTGAAAAAAGTAGCGGAACGGGAGATCGCATCAACACGGCACGCTCCAGATGATCAATGGCTTTGTCTTTATCACCCATACCCACGTAGATGGAAGCGAAAACCATGGGAGAAACGAATTGCGTTTCCGCACGTTGTTCAAAGTATTGGATAAGCTCATTCGCCTTGGCGGTTTCACCCACAAATCCGTATAATTCTCCAAGCATTCCACCCAAAAATCCATCCCCGGGGTTTGATCGATAAGATTCTTCAATAATCTTCAGGCTTTTCTCTATGCGGCCTGTTTCCAGATACACCGCCCCCAATTCACGCTGTGCATTTCCAAATTTAGGATCAATATCTCTTGCTTTCAAACACAGTCTTTCGCACTCTTCGTAGCGACCAGCCATGCGATACATGCGAGCCAGATCGGTCATAATAATCAACGAGAGAGGATCAAGCTTATAGGCACGTTCTATCGATTCCGTAGCTTGCGCTAACTTGCCCTGCTCTGTGTACGCATACATTTTCCACTGATGCGCAGTAGCGTAGTTGGGATTCAGTTCGATCGCCCTACTAAATGAAGAATCTGCTGATGCCCAGTCCCAATCGTAGAATACTTGTACACCGCCAAGAGAAGTATGTGCTTCTGCTAAGGCATCATCGATGCGTAACGCTGCCTGTGCAGCCATGCGCGCCTCACGAACAGCGTCGTTCGGTGCGATGTGCTGGTAAATTCCAAGAACGATATAAGTATCCGCCAGACCACTGAGCGCAAGAGCGTAATTCGGGTCGTGGTCAATCGCCTGCTGGAAGTGTTCGATCGCTTTATTGAAACCTTCCTGTGATCGTTTGTTCCACCAGAATCGACCCTGCAAATATGCACGATAGGCGTTGGCGTTATCCGTGTAACGCTTGGTAAGCTGCTTTTGCTCCGCACCTGTCAACGTTAGTTTCAAGGAGTCTGAAATTTTCTGTGCGATTTCCTCCTCTAAAGTCAACCATTCTTCCGCAGTTTTGATAAACCTCTCTCCCCAGAGCTGCGATTCGTTTTCAAGGTCGATGAGTTCCGCGCGAACGCTGAGTTGATTTCCACGCTGGGATACCTGTCCGGTGAGAATCGCAGTTATGTTAAGGCGACGTGCTATTTCTTTGTGAGAAAGATTTTGATCTCGCAGATTAAAAACCGTGCTTCGCGGCACCACTTGTAAACCCGACACCTGGGAGAGTCGATTGATAATGCTAGCCGGGATTTCATCGGCTAAATAAGCAGCGTCTTCGTCGGCGTTTCGATTTTCAAACGGTAACACCGCCAGTCTAATTTTTTCGGATAGGCCTGTGGCGTTTTCATCAGCGGGTTCATCGCGCTGAAGACCGACACAATCGATCATTTCCTGAAAGCGTGAATCGTCTCGAATATCATCCAAGCGCGGATCCGCTTTGAGTAGAGGCATACATTCCGATCGATCGTCACAGGCATAAGACAAATTTTCAAACGCCTTATCGAAGTCACCCAGTTCGATGTAAATTCGAGCTAATCGATAAGGGCAGACGTATCGTTCCTCAGCCATGTCTTTTAGTGTGTCGAGTATCATTTGCACCTGCTGCATTTTACCAGCCATCGCAAGTACCACGCCGAGATTTGCGATGGTCGCAGGAACATTATTGAGTCGACGCGCCTGCTCCATGGAGTCAATAGCATCATCAAAATGACCCTGCTCGGCCTGCGCAAAACCCCTGAATGAATAGGCATCCCAGAAATCAGGATCCAGAATCAACGCACGACGTGAATATTCGATGACCTGATCATAATTACGGGTCATATAGTAAACGATGCCATATTGATGCGAGGTCACGATAGAGGACGGATCATATTCTCTGGCAAAAGCAAGCTGATTCAGCGCTTCATCAAATCGATCCAGAATCAACAATAGCCTGGCATACTCTAAACGAGGATCAGCCATACGGGGTTGAAGTTCGATCGCTCGTAGAAAACCTTTTTCCGACTCTTCCCATTCCCAATCGTAATTTCTTTTGACCACAGCCATAGCTGTGTGTGCTTCTGCCAACGTATCATCCAGCGCTAGCGCTTTTTCGGCCGCCTTTTTTGCAAGGGGCATGATTTCTCGAGGTGGAAGATCAAACGTTTCCAGCGAAGTCAGCGTATCCGCCAGCGCCGCAAACCCCAGCGCAAAGTTCGGATCAATTTGCACTGCCTGTTCGAAATGTTTTCGAGCGCGTCGAGAAGCAATGACCGTTCCCTTTTGTAAAAGATATCGGCCTTGCAAATATAATTCGTAAGCTTCGGGATTGACAGTCTTGCCCCCAACAAGCTGAATCTGTTCCTGGGGAGTGAGGCTGATACGAACCTGTTTCGCAATGGTTTTAGCAATTTCACTCTGCAAGGATAAAATGTCTTTCGTATCTCGTTCGTAACTGTCGGACCAGAGATGTGAATCTGTGAGGGCGTCGATGAGGTGCACGGTGATACGGATTCGTTCTCCAACATTCAGAACGGACCCCGATACGAAAACATTGGCGCCCAGTTCGCGAGCGATCTGCGGCGTGGATTTATTCGTCGTTTTATATCGCATGACCGAATTACGCGACTTCACATTCAGCAACTGAATTTTCGCCAGCGTCGAGATTAATTCATCGGTCATCGCGTCGCTGAACCACTCCAGCGGCACCGGCGAGGAATCCTTAAACGGCAAAACAGCCAATCGGATGTTATCACTATCCAACGTGGATTGTTCAGTGAATAGTTGTCGTTTCGGTGGTTCAAAACCAACCCTTTCCAACAATTGATCAAAACGATAATCGTCTCGAATCGGATCGAGTCGCGGGTCCGCCTGTAAAAAGGGAATACACGCCGCTTTATCCTCGCAGGCCTGATTCATCTTCTCAAAGGCCTGGTCATATTCATTCAGTCCGATCGAAATGGTCGCAACCTCGTACGGACAAACATATTTGATATGATGATTCTCTTTAAGTTTTTTACGAATGATTCTCGCTTCTTCATGTTTACCCGCAACAGCCAGCACACCGCCAAGCATCGCTGCTACCTGCGGGCTCTCCCCGCTTTTTCGATAGGCACTTTTCAAATGATATATAGCATCATCATGTTGAGTAAGTTGACTCTGTGATAGTCCGACCCACTGATAGGCAGGCCAAAAATCGGGATCGATTTCAATAGCCTCCAACCCGACACGGACAGCACGCTTATATTTCTTCGTGCAATATAATATCTGTCCGTAATCATCGTTAGTGAGAAAAGCAGTTGGATCCCACTCTTTTACCATGTTAAGCTGCTTCAGTGCTTCCTCCGGTTTTTTCATCTGTGCAAGAAAATTGGCGTATGCTAATCTTGCGGCTGTGGAATTTTTATTTTTTGCAATCGCCTGAATAAATTCTCGTTCTCCTCCATCCCAATCCCATTCGTATTGCAAGAGATATTTTCCCATAGCGATATGAGCCTGGGGCAGGTTATCGTCGAACGCCAGCGCCGTTTCTGCAGCTTTTTTCATCTGTGGCATCGTATCTTTGGGGTGAATATGGGTACTGGAAAGCCTTCGATACGCTTCGGCTTTCGCCGCATAAGCCAGTGCAAAATTGGGATCGATGCTTATGGCTTTATCGAGAAACTTTAAAGCGGTCATACAGGTATCATGCGTACCACGTCGAATTTTTTCCATCCCGCGCATATAATTGTCATACGCGGCTGGGTTGACCAATTTTGTCGTCGTTAACCGTTTTTGTTCATCGGGCGTAAGTTTGACCCGGATTTCCTGGGCAATTTCATGCGCCACTTCGGACTGCAACGCCAGAATATCTCGCATATCTCGATCGTAACTGTTCGTCCACAACAGGCGATCTGAAACAACATCGGTTAACCGAGCTGTGATGCGTATGCGATCGCCCGCCCGCAAAACCGTTCCGGTTACGATCGCGCCAACATTATTCAACTCACGGGCAATCTGCGACAAGGGCAATGAAGAGCCTTTGTATTGCATAATAGAATTAGGGGAATTGACGCGCAACGCATTGATTTTCGCCAGATTCGTAATGATCGCGTCGGTCATGCCGTCTGAAAAATAATCATGCCTTTCGCCCCCGGATATGTTTTCCAGCGGCAACACCGCCAGCGATTGAATCGGAGCTGAAATCGCGGACTGTCTGGGCAACGAAAAGTCACGCATAATCACTATGCCCGCGACCACCAGTACCGCAACAGCCAACACACTCCCTACCCATTTCCATAGGGTAAAGGAAGGTTTGTGTTCTGAATAGTCGTGCGACCGGCTGTCAGAAAGTAATGAACGTAGTGTAAAAGCTAAATCCGAAGAAGCGTGAAAACGATGATCCGCTCTTTTTTCCAGACACCGTGCAACCACGCGGTCCAGTTCAGGACCAACCCCACTCAACGTAGAAGTCAGGTTGGGCGGGTTGTCACGCAGAATCGCCGTCATCGTTTCCGCAGACGTATCCGCCTGAAACGCACGGTTACCCGTCACCATTTCAAACATAACGCAACCCAATGCAAAAATATCGCTGCGTTCATCTACGCGCTGACCACGAACCTGTTCGGGTGACATATAAGATATAGTGCCCATCACCGTACCGGGTTTGGTATCGATGGTGATGGTGGGTGAGTTTTCGTTGTAGTCTCCTGACTGCAGCGGATCCATCCGTGCAAGACCGAAATCGAGAATTTTGACCACGCCACTTGATGTTAAAAAGATGTTGTCCGGTTTGAGATCGCGGTGAATGATGTTTTTCTCATGGGCGGCGGCTAATCCATCCGCCACGGCTGCGCCGATTTCAACCGCTTTTCGCCAGGGAAGCGGTGACAGCCGAATACGGTCACGCAGCGTCTCGCCTTCCAACAGTTCGGTGACGACAAACGATTTACCCTGTTCGGTCCCCACATCATAAATGGCCATGATGTTGGGATGGGAAATCGCTGCCACGGCCTTGGCTTCGTTTTGTAATCTGGATAACGCCGTCGGATCATTGGCGGTCTGATCGGGCAACACCTTGATCGCCACCTCTCGATCCAGCCGCGTATCTTTCGCACGATAGACCTCACCCATGCCCCCGGCTCCGAGGGGACCGAGTATTTCATAAGGCCCGAGTGTTGTTCCCGTGTTCAATGTCATGGTTTAAGCATCGTTTGCCAATTCACAATCAATGATATAATCGTATCTTCACTCATAAATGTCTCGTTCATGACAAATTCGCCGTCCGGAGAAACATCATACGTCTTTCCCGGTTCAAATAGGGTCGAAAACAACGGAGTCGTAATCCCGATCCCCAAGGTATCATCTTCGGTATTCACGGAAACCGCGTTGAGCATCGCGTCGGCGGAGATGTAATACAATTCCGTCCCTTCGGTGTTCCACCGAGGTAAGGAGCCGCCACCCACCGAAATCTGCCACTTCAATTTCGTATCCATGTTTTGATTTTGATCATCACTGGCCTCACCCGTAGGCACAACAAATGGAATCACATAAATTTCAGGTAAGTTGTTGTTGCTCAATTGGTAGGCTAGCCATTTTCCGTTGGGTGATAGCTGGCCAAACCGTTCGTCAGCGTCGGATTGGATCAACGGAACATTTTTTCCGCTTTCTACATCATGAAGCCAGATATCTGTTTTATTAACTCCGATCCATGATCCGACGCTGCAAATGATATATTTCCCGTCGTTAGACCAGTCGGTAGGCCAAGCCTGCTTGCCCTTGGGTGCAATCATCAACTGATGTTCCATGCCTCCGCCGATTCGTTTGCGATAGATCCCGTCTTGCGCTGATCCGGAAAACATACTGCCAAACGCCATCTCCAACCCATCCGGAGACCAGACCGGTACAATTTCCTCACCCTGCATAAAAGTTACCCGTGTTGGTGGTTTTTGAACATCGTGAAATCCACTATCATCAGCCGTGCGTCCTTTGCGATAATAAATCCAGATATCAAAGCCAGCTCCGCGATCACGAACAGCGCTGATCGCCAGCTGTATACCATCCGGCGACAAGCTTAAGCCCGTCTGCGTCACGCCATCTGCACGGGTCGTGACCGGTCTGCCTGATCGATCGTACCAGCGAGCGATGTTCGCTTCGCCGCCCACACCCACCGGAGTTTTATCCAAACCCTGCATCATATTCGTGTTGTAATCGTGATAAGCCAACACACCCGACGATGATACGGAATAGGCACCCCGCCAGGTGGAAAGGTCCGTGAACAAATTGCGAACCACCGCAACCGGATCACCCGTCATCGTGCCGCTTTGAATATCAAACGGAGCCGCCATCAACACCTGTTCTCGCACGAACAGAAAATGGCCGAACGCATACTCTGCGTTAAACTGATTGGGGATCACTTTTTTAGGCGGTGACCCGTCTAACGAGCCAAGATAAATCGCGCTGTCTTCTGATTTACTGGGATTGTGACTCACCGCGGTATACAGGAAATGATTGTCGTCGCCAACGGAATAAGGCCAGCGATGAGAAGTGTGTTTAGATGTATCTAATTCGGTGACCGGCGAAGGTGTGCCACCCGTTGCTCGTACTTTATGGATGGGAACCTGAAAATCAGGTGAAAATATAATCGTATCGTTTTTTAACCACGTACCGCCGCGACCATTCTTAGCGTCGCATACGGTGAGCGTGGTACCCGTAGCCAAATCAATCCGTTTGAGTTTTCCCTTGCCGAAAAAACTAATCGAGCGACTGTCCGGCGACCAGAACGGAAACGTCGCTTCTTCCGTACTCACTAACGGTTTTGACTGAGTAGAATCTAATCGTTGTAACCATAACTGGTTACGTTTACCTTTGAGCTTACCGACATAAACAACACTTTTGCCGTCCGGTGAAACGGTAGCTGGCCCAGCTACATCGCCCGCATACAGAATACGTACATCTTCGGGTGGCGGAATCTCTGCGAAAATACGAATAGGATTTTCTTGCTTGGCGGTGATCAAATTTCCTGCGAAGTAACCCAGTACTGCAATCAACACTGCACTCAGCAACACCGC
>CBDTZI010000178.1:0-7161 GCA_965364865.1 uncultured bacterium
TGTTCCCTGTCTGGTCAGCGGGGGCCGCAACGACCTGGCCTCAGGAGGAATACGCGTATGGGGGTGACAAAGCCTGGATGACGATAGATCGAACAGGCGGTATCGGTCATGGAAATATCTATCTTTTCTGGAGCAGTGGCCCGAGTTGTTGTGTCGGCACGTTCACTCGTTCGGTGAATGGCGGAGCTGTTTTTTCATTTCCGTCATCCATTCCTTCAAATCCATTCTGGGGAACATTGGATGTGGGGCCTGACGGCGAACTTTATCTCGTCGGAAATACAGGCAGTGGCATTCAGGTATCCAAGTCTCTGAGTGCGCAAGATCCAAACAAAAACCCGGTGTTTGAACAGTCGGTCATCGTGAATTTAGGGGGGAGTCTTTCTGCAAGAGCGATTAACGGTCCTAATCCGGGCGGATTGTTGGGCCAGGTTTCGATCGCGGTAGATCAATCGGACGGACCACGTCGTGGATTTGTATACGTCCTCGCATCGGTCAATCCTTTTAATGGTGACCCACTGGACGTGATGTTTATTCGCAGCATCGATGGCGGATTAACCTGGAGTGACCCTATCCGTATTAACGACGACGCCGTCGATAATGGTGCGTGGCAATGGTTTGGTACCATGTCGGTATCACCGACCGGCCGCATCGATGTGATTTTTAACGATACGCGTAACGATCCCACCACCACATTTTCCGAGCTATATTATGTTCAATCCAGCGATGGCGGGTTGAGTTTTTCAGAAAACGTCCCGGTGAGTCCCGCTTACAATCATTTCCTGGGCTATCCGCAACAAAACAAAATGGGTGATTATTACGACATGATTTCGGATACGACTGGTGTACACATCGCCTACGCCGCAACCTTTAACGGCGAGCAGGATGTCTATTATTTACGCATCGGCCAGGTGGACTGCAACAATAATGGCGTTCCTGATGACCAGGATATCACCAACGGCACGAGTATGGATTGCGATGGTGATTCATTGCCCGACGAGTGCGGTCGGGATTGTAATTCAAATGGCACGTTGGATATGTGTGATATTCAATCGGGTTTTAGTGAAGATTGTAATGAAAATTTTGTACCCGACCTTTGCGAACCCAATTTTGATGGGGACTTATTGATTGACGATTGCGATTTTGACATTGATGGAGACGGCGTTTCTAACGGAGGCGATGTTTGCGACTTTACCTCACCGGGGAGCATTATTCAGCCTGTGGGTGCGGCAATGGGTGACGGGAATCGGGATTGCGTGATTGACTTAGACGATGTGTTGGAGTTGAGAAATTGCCTGAACCAGTCCGGCCCCGGATTTCCAACGGGTCGCGCTTGTCGTGAGCGTTATGATTATGATTTCAACAGAATCATCGATTTACGCGACGTATCAAAATTCATGCTGGCTTTTGAAGGATCATAAGAATTAGCATTATCATTGGTGCTCATTGTGATCGTGTAAAAAAAGAAAACCTGCACACCCGAACAGTTTTCTGATTCGAGCGTGCAGGTTATAGCTTTCATGCGTAGACGCACCCAGGCGTCCAGCCGTCGTTGTTGTTGAGGGTGACTATGTTTGCAGGCTGATGAAGAGCGCAGATACCAAGGCCTCGGTGAGGCTTAGGGTGGTATCTTCCAGCCCACTCAGCAATGCGTCTCTGACGTTGGGATCACAACCACTGAGTTGAAACGCGGATCCACCAATACAAATGACCATCATCGCCCGGTATACTCGATCAACTAAACTTTTTTTCATCATGTTCTATGGCTCCTAGCGAGCAATTGTGTTCATGGCCGGTCAACCTTCATCGTCCGGCGTTTTTCATGTCCAACATTGTAAATGCTTCATTCGGTTCGATCAACGTCGATCAAACGATCCGATATATTATCGGTTCTTATACTACGCATCGGTATGGAATCAACGGCGGTTTAATGTGCGATGCGAATTGATTCCAAAGTAACATTCCACGACAACAGGTGTCCGGGGAAATAGGGCTTATTGATGCTGTTAGAGCCAGTTCTTTAATTCAAGCTGGTGGCGGAAATCGGGGTGGAAGTCGAAGCCGATGAAGTGGCAATATAGCGTCGAACAGCTGCCACCGGGAACCGATGACCCGGGCATTTCGTTTTCTTGTTGATCAGCTTGTGCGATACAATACGTCCCGCAGGAATATTACACGTCCGGGTGAGAAACTGAGTGAGTTTGTAAAGTGATTCCATCTGTCTGGGTGAAGGAGATTGCCGGGTAAAATCACCCACCAGGCATATTCCAATTCCATGTTCGTTGTAGTAATTGTTTTTGGATTTACAGTGCGCGCCATGTTTCTGATGTTGCCAGCGTGATCCAACTTCGATCGCGCCATCCGGCGTGTCTGATCCGTTACCGATGACGAAATGATAACCCAGCCCGTCCCATCCGCGTTGACGATGACTTTTATCAAAAAGTTTTGCACCCCCGCGATCGGTTGCAGAGTGGTGCAACACGATTGATTTCCATCGCTTACTGATTCGGCTGTACTTGGGATACCAGGCTGCATGGTTGCGACGTTGTGTAGCAGGCGGGATGTATCTCGTCGTATGAATCGGCTGCGATCGGGTAACAGGTTTGGGGTTTTGCAATGTATAGTCATTGTACATGACGTTGAGTTGAGCGGGTGGGGTGGTTACACACCCAACCGACAACCATGTTAACCCCACAATACAGCTCACCAGTCGATGCATACGGTTTCTCCGGAATCGGCACTCGTCAAAAAGAGATATCCCCTGCGCTATGTGGAAGTTATCGGTCGAATCCCCCATGCGTGTCAAGTGAAATCTGATTCGAGCATCATGCGTTAGAAGTAGAAGATTTCGGAAAAAGAAACAGATCATTCGCTTTTTACAACCTTCAAGCTGTGGAATATCGGAACTAACTTCATTTGAGTATTTATTCAGACGATAGAATGATCGAATGAATTCGCCCCATGCCAGGCATCAGTATGAGCATCGGGCCATTGAAAAGGATAAAAAAATGACCGGATTTCAACAAGATCAGTGGACAAGGCTTTCCGAGGTGGAGCTTTCACATTGGAAGGGAAAACTACAGGACATTCCTGATGTTCGGCTGGATCGAGTCCAGGCGACCCGAGAGGCTTTGCAGGGCAATCGTTATGAGAGTGAACAGATTTTGGACGAATTGATCAACAAACTATCATTCGAGATGGATTTTGACGAGTAGGATGCCTTGTGAATAAACCCCAGTTGGTGCAAGAAGCGAGCCTACGAATATTTCGATGATCGATTATGAGCGGATGTATAAAATCCGGCCACAAGATGGACACACCTGAATTTCACTACGCGTGTGCAATGAGTTGACGATCTCCAACGAGATGTTCATGTTGCAGCCCGAGCAGAGATATTCGTCACGTTTGGGGTTCAGCTTTTCAACCGCGGCCATCGCTTCACCCTCGTGTCGTTGCGCGACGCGATTAAAAGCGTTGAGGGCTTTGGATTCGATTTTTTCTGCGTGCACATCCCATTGAGACTTGTATTCGCTCCACTCTTTTTCAGACTTGGCTTCAAACTCCTGTAGCACATTTTCCGCTTTTTGTGCATCACTCGTCAGTTTGTCTTTGTCGGTCTGTATCGCGGTTTCTTCGTCTTTGTAAGCCTGAATTTCCTCCATCAACTGCAACACCTGGTTTTCGATCTTGGAATTATCTGCTTTTTCGGTGTTGAGTGCGGCGAGAATCGCGGCGTATTCTTTGTTGGTTTTGGCTTTGGTCAGGGCGATACGGTGATGGTTGATTTGTTCTTCACGCGTGGCTACGTCCAGAGACAGAGAATCGATTCTCATTTGGATTTCGCGAATCGATCGTTGCTGATCTGCGAGTTGGTCATCCAGCTTTTTGATGCGGCGTTGATGACCGTGAATGCGGCGTTCTTTCGCCGACTTTTGTTGTCGTAAGGCTGCAAGTTTAAGCTCCACGACTTGCAATAACTGGAGCTCCTCCAACATCTGTCCCATTCGTATTTCCATTTTAAAGAGCTTGAAAGTTCGATCGTACCACGATCGTTACACTATTATCTACTATTTTCGGATTTTCGCAAGGGTGGTGTTGAGTAGATTTTTAATTTGAGGCTTAATTGGGCTTATTTAGTCGGAACGCTTCCGAGCAGTGACCTGGATATGAGACGCACGGGCGATCGCGTCGGAATTACGACATAGCGTTTTTTCGATATTGGCCCAGTCGCGACGGTTTTGTGACGATTCCAGCAGGTCTCGATAGTGGCGCATGGGTAAAATCGTCTTACCAATCATTTCTAGAACGTCGTACCCCGAGGATTCAAACAGTTTGCGTGCATCCTCCGGCGTATAGGTGAAAATATCGAATTGTTCATCCGCATCACGGGTTAACCAGTGCGTTTTCCCGTCACGAAGGAATTTTTTCATCGTTGCCGGATTTCCTTTTTCGAGATAGTAATCAATCGCCGAGAGACGATTGTCCAGCGTGGCGATCAATACGCCATCCTCCGTGAGCAAACGTCTGATTTGTTTTAGCGCTTTGGGTGGTGAGGTGGTACAGCCGACCGCGTCCCCCATAGCGACAGCCAAGGAGAACGCATTTTCCTCCAATGATGAAAGGTCGCACAGATCCGCTTGGATAAATTCTGTCTGATCGGGGATGTCGTATTCTTCAAATTTTTTTCTTGCCTGATCGATCATGCGGATCGAAATATCGATAAAACTTACGACGAAACCGCTTTTCATGACCTTGGCGCCCCATTTCCCCGTGCCACATCCTAAATCCAATACGCGAGCGTTTTGATTTGTCGGTAGATGGGGTTTGATGTAATCCCAGGTCAGTGCATCATGCCATTTCCAAAAATGATCATCGTAGCTGTCGTCGTATCTGGGCGCGACCCGATCGTGATATTTCTGTACCGATGATCTCTTGTTGCGACCCATGGTTCTTGATTCCTTATGAGGATGATTCACCCGAGTACAAACAGTTTGGATACGATTTCAGCAGCTAACCGATATAAGCGTGTAATTCCCAACTTAAAAGATACAGGGTTGAGTCCGTTCTGTCTCATCGTTGATTCAAAGGTGTTACCGGACTTTATCATGCACGATGAAAAAATCGTTACATTTCCTGATCCATAAGACTAATGAAAACGAGATATAATGACCAATTGCCCACAACTTGGTTGACCGTAGACCTCGCTTGTGCAACGATAGGTGTGCAAATAGACCCTTTTCATGCAATTTGAAGTCATTCTATGGAGCCGATTCGACTATGATAAAAGCTGTTGATCTACGTAAGGGAAAAACCATCCTGTATGAGGGTGAGCCGGTTGTCATCCATGAAGCCAAGCACGTCGCCAAGGGCAACAAACGAAGCTACATGCAGACCAAAGTGAAGAACCTCAAGACGGGTACGATGACCGAAGTTCGCTTTCGTGTGGACGATACGGTGGAAGTTCCATATGTGGAATCGAAGGAATACGAATATCTTTATCGTGAGGGTGAAAATCTCATCATGATGGATACGGAAACGTTTGATCAGATTCCGGTCAACGCGGAGCTGCTGGGCGATGCGATAGATTTTTTGATACCCAACTTCAAAGTATCGTGCCAGTTGTTCGATGGTCTGATGATATCTATAGAGCTGCCTCATGTCGTCGAACTGGTCATTACCGAAGCGCCACCGGTGGTGAAAGGGGCAACCGCCACCAATCAAAACAAAGATGCCATCCTGGAAACCGGTGCCAAAATCAAGGTTCCTCCGTTTATTGATACGGGCGAGAAAATTCGCGTCGATACCCGCACGGGCGAATATATCGAACGGGCGAAGTAAAATCGCTTCATCTGATTTTCTCGAACTAAAATGCTCGGGTGCGATAGACCGGTTGTTTGGGTGTTGAAGAACGGTCCGGAAGGGAAATGTGGTGGCTATGTGTGTCGAGACGAGGGGCATCGATTCGAGTTCATTGAATGGTTTTCGCCGAATTTCTAAGGGACATCACCAGCATCTGCCAAGGTTCGTCACATCAGTTGGTCTATCCATTTTTCTTTTTCATTCCTGTTTTCAATCTAGGGTTGTTGCCGTTGAACCTGCGCCCCTGACGACGATTCTTGTAGCTGACGGTTTGCGAGCCCCAGTTTATGTAACCCATGCGCCCGGAGATTTCGATCGAATTTTTATCGTGGAACGACCCGGTCGTATCCGCATTCTGGACATCTCTCAAGAACCACCGGTATTACAGGCTACACCATTTCTGGATATTCAGTCACGGATTCGGTCTGGGAACGAGCAGGGGTTGCTGGGGCTGGCATTTCATCCGAATTACGCGACCCATGGCCGGTTTTTTGTGAATTATACTGATCTTGCCAATGAAACTGTGGTAGCGGAGTATACGGTATCAAAAAATCCTGACACCGCGAATACAACAGAAATACAATTATTGAAAATATACCAACCCCGCATCAACCATAATGGGGGTTGGATAACATTCGGCCCCGATGGATATCTCTACATCGCGATGGGGGATGGTGCTTCGGGGAATGATTACTCTCAGGATATTACAAATAATCTTCTTGGAAAGATGCTTCGTCTCGATGTGGACGGCGATGATTTTCCTGAGGATCCCACAAAAAATTATGGAATTCCAGCGGACAATCCTTTTGTGGGAGTAGAGGGCGACGATGAAATCTGGGCGTATGGTTTACGGAATCCATGGCGCAACGCGTTCGATCGCCAGACAGGTGATTTATATATCGCAGATGTGGGGTCAAGTGATTGGGAAGAAATTAACTTTCAAAGCGCCGCGAGTAGTGGCGGTGAAAATTATGGTTGGTGGTGTATGGAGGCGGATGTGTGTACCGGGTGGGGCGGATGTACCTGTTTCGACGAATCACTGACTGATCCGATTCATGTTTATAGTCACGCAGGTAATCCTTATCGTTGTTCCATCACCGGCGGTGAAGTATATCGCGGATGTGCGATTCCGGGTTTGTCGGGTACTTATTTCTTTGCAGATTTTTGCAGTGAACAAATTTGGAGTTTTCGATATCTTGGTAGCAAATTAACTGAGCTCACGGATCGAACATTTGAGCTTGATCCGGGGGATGCCTGGAACATCAGATCCATTTGTAGGCGGCCGACGAGCGGGTAATTTTCTTT
>CBDTZI010000179.1:0-7156 GCA_965364865.1 uncultured bacterium
AACGAGAAAGGCATAGTGGAATGTGGGGAATCCGATTGATCTAATACGCGCAGGTTATTTCTAAACCACAAAAACAAGGGTTCAAGTTCTTTGATGTTACGCTCTACACCTCGTGAAAGCGCAAGACCATTGTCTCGCGTACGAGCCATTAATCCTTTTTTTTCTTTTTCTAATGGCCCTCCACACTCCCATTCGTATTCATTCGTTTCTTTATTGTAATAACGTTCTAGCCACGTCTTAGCTTTTACTTTTGGGTAAGAAAAAATCCACTCACCATACACGCGTTCATTCGTAGCACTAAAGCCATAATCAAATCGTTTTCCATTAAGTAATAACGAGAAATGAAATTCGCTTGGCTGATCCATGTTTTCACGGTCAAGTAAAAATGCCTCAACACCAATTTCATCGCCAACCGTCATCTTTGTAGCTGAAGTTGATACGAATTCTTGTGCTGTTTTCATCGCTTTGATTAGATTACTTTTTCCGCTGGCGTTTGCACCATAAATAGCGGTAGACTTCAGCGTGCGGTAATCAAGTTCATGATGAATATTTTTATCTTCGTGCGAATCATCATTACTCGCGACAAGGCTTAACGTCTGTTCGTCAGCGAAGGATCGATAATTTTTGACGCGGAATTCGAGTAGCATGGGTTTATACCTTAATAGTTTCGAGTCTCTAACTTGTGTAACTCATTGAATAAGCTACATTCCCTCCAAATCAGATGATCGTATTATTATAACAGCCCCATGCACAAAATCTGCACAAAATCGGTAATATTCTTGTAAATTATCCTATTTTTTGCCGACATGCGCAGAAAACGCGCACAATTGAGACGCCAAGAGATGATATATCAGTTTTGGTATTATAGGACGGCTATTCTACTCCACCAGTACAAATTCGAGGGCGATGCGGAATTCTTTCGGGGCGTTGGGAGGGAAGGCGTGGCCGACGCCGGGAAAGATTTTGACCTCTGCTTTTACACCAGCCTCTTTAAGAAGTTTACAGGCCAGGCGGTTGTTGTCGGCTTCGCGATCTTGTGAGCCATTGATAATATAAAAACGTGGATAGGGTTGTGAGCTGCTGGTAAGGTTCGAGTCACCCGACACTTGCGAGTTCTCCGTGCTATTCGGACCGCCAGCCTTATGGGAATCATGAACCATGGATGAAATCGAAGCGAAATCGCTATCGTAATAACCGGACATCGGGATGATGCCGGATATATTTTGCGGGTGTTTTATTGCGTACATGAAAGAGACGGAAGCACCCTGCGAAAAGCCGGTTAGAATGATCCGCTTTTTATCGACGTTGTATTTGTTCGACGCTTTTTCGATCGCCTGAGTGACCAGATACATTCCCTGCTCAGCTGTGCCCCAGTGATAACCGCCGTTGCCCATTTTTCCCATGCCTTGCGGGACAGCCAGGATCGCGTCGAATTCATTCGCCAGCGATTTCCAATGCCGAGCGAATTGATTGGCATTGGAACCCATGCCGTGTAACGCGACGATCAGCGGCGCGGGTTTAGAAGCGTTATAGTTCCGCGGCCTAAATAATTTCACGATCGCGTTGGGGGCAACTTCTTTGACGAACCGCTCAAAATTATGGGCGTTGTTTTGTTTGATTTTTGCAAGTACGGTTTCATAGTCCGGATGTTTTCGGATCGAATCCAGGTCGTCATCTCGCAACATGGAGGCGACATACGAAAAGCCGTTTTCCGCCGCTTTGCTAAGCCAATCGATCGCGCTGTCAGAATCACCCTTTCTGGCGTAAGAACAAGCCAGATTGTAAGCGGGCGTATTTCTATTGGGAGCTACAGAGGCAAAGTGCAGGCCTATTTTGATGGCCTTATCCCAGTTTTTCGCGCGCATCGCCTGACGCATCTGCTGGTTTAGGCTTTGAAGCTGGTTATCTGTTTCGGCTTGAATCGTAGTGACACCGGCTATCAACACAAACACTATACCGAAACAAAAATTTCGCTTTAGATTCATAGTCGGAAATCCCTTCGCTCATCAGTTCATTAGCCACGAACACCCCCCTCAGTCCCCCCTTAGTAAGGGGGGAAGCTGTTTTGTTCCCGCTTATTCGTCCAACTCGTTCATCCAACTCATTCGTATGTTCGATTATCTATTTGATTCGTCCCGCTCCCTCACGGTCGCGGCTCGGATAAAAACATGCCCGCCCTATACTTGGGCATGGCACCCCACATCAAACAATAATCAACACGGACAAGCAAAGCTTGACCGTGGCACCCAATCCGGGGATCCAAATCGCTACACAACGGTTCGGTAAAACTTACGTCACCCACAAGGGGTGACGCTACATAACTATAGACCTCACATCATGGAATTGCGACACATCAATGTATATTTTTGTGCAGGCCTTCGTAGTTGATCGGGCGTTTTTCGGTGAATGCGGTCGTGCCTTCCTTGACCTCGCCGGACGTGTTATGAATCGCAAGCCAGTCGCGTGCGTGGCCGATGGTCTGATGCCACGACATATCCCGCCAGTAGTTAATCTGCTGTTTGGTGTACCGCGTACAATCCGGCAGTTTGTTAATCAGCTTCTCGCACATGATATCCACAGCTGCGTCAAGCTCGCCGCGCGGTACGACCTGATTCACCAGCCCCCACTCGTATGCCTGTTGAATGGGAATGTCTTCGCACAAAAACAGAATTTCTCGTGCACGACGATCACCCACGATCATGGGAAGAAATTGTGTCGCACCCCCAGCCGCGACACTACCTCGCGCGGAACCGACCTGTTTGATGATGATGTCGTCGGCTGCGATGGCCAGGTCACACGAGATGTTCATTTCATTCCCGCCGCCCACGACCATACCATTGAGTCGAGCCACCGTAACTTTTCCGATGTTGCGAAGTTTTTCGTGAACATCGATAAACGCACCCATCCATTTCCAATAGGCGGCTGGTTTGTCGAGACATTCGGCCTCCTGCTCTTTCAAATCCGCACCGGTACAAAACGCGCGATCCCCCGCTCCGGTCAAGACCATGACACGAATTTCGTCATCCCATGAAACATCTTCAAACGCGCGATGCAATTCCCGCAGCGCAGGAAAATTCAAACAGTTCAACACCTCCGGTCGATTCATCGTGACCGTCGCGCGTCGCCCCTCTTTTTTGTATTGGATAAATTGAAAATCAAACGAATCCGCAGATTGTGCTTTGGGGAAATTCATCAGAATCCAGTCCCTTTCGTAACAAAAATTTTATGAACCATGCTTCGTTCATGGCTCGCTACGAATCATTTTCGCTTTTTTGGGTAGATAGGCAAGACGAGTCGAACCGCGGGCTTGACTTCGCATCGAATCTCACATTCAATAATGAAAGAAGTAACAGGCAAAGAGGTTCATCGTATGATCCGAAACAGCGAAATAATTCAGGATTCTTTCTCACTCACAGAGGAGCATCGTATGTTGCTGCAGATGCGTGACTCGCTCTATGAGGGATGCTGGGAAGATTTCATACGCGACCTGGAAGCGCGGGCTTTTGGTAAACCGCACGTTTATGAAACGGTGCCCACTTCGGACCAGATGAAGTCCACGATCAAAAATCATCTTCTGATGATCGCAAACATGGTGGCCTGGGAGCAGCAGCACGACACGTCGCTAACTGCGATCGCAACCAGATAATCAACGATAACCCATCAACGTTTTGTCACGGCAAGTACGTTTTCCTGCATGTATTAGACGAAATAATCCCCCCTATCTTGACGTTTACCCTCTTTTCGTGTCCAATTACGAGTCTACCCTGATGTGGTTACGGGGGTTTACTGGCAGATCCGTTCTCTGTCAGCCTACGGATGTTCAGACCCGGAGTAATTTCGAGATGTTGATGACGAAACTTTTTTCTTTATTGTTGATTCTCATGGTGGGAGGGAGCAAGTCTTCCAACCCGACTCCGCTGGTCGATGAATCCGTTCTGCAGGAAAACGGCCTGCGTACTTTCTGGTCGGCGACCTTGCCTCTGAAAAAAGGGGATTCGATCGATGAAGCGTTTCTCGTAGACGAAGTGCTCTATGTCATCAGCGATCAGGGCAGCCTGTTTTCCATTAAGAAGGACGTGGGTTTGATTCGTTGGGGGATGGACCTGACGGAAGCGGATTATACTATTTTCAAGCCGACACACATACGAAACGCCGAGGGAACCGGAGCGTTGGTTGTTCCTACGACCACAGCCACATTCATCATCGATCGGTACAACGCCCGGCAACTACAAAGATTTACCACTTCGTATCCTACGAGTGGTGCTGCGATCGCTCATGAAAATTTGATTTTCACGGGAAGCTCCAACGGAAGAATGTATTCGCTGAAAATGAGCACAACTGGATCGCATGAGCCATTCGTCGCCTGGGAAGTGGCTACCGGTGGCCCGATCACAACCAGTCCGGTTTTCGCGGGGTGGGATCAACTCGTTTTTGCGTCTCAAAGCGGTCAGATTTTTTCGTGCAACGCATCGAACAAAGCTTTACGCTGGTCGTTTGATACGCGCGGCGTGATTCTCGGCGATCCTGCGGTGGATGATACCGGAGCGTACGTCGCGAGCCAAAGTCGATCGCTGTACAAGGTAGATATTAACCATGGCCGGGTGGCTTGGCGCGTTCGTTTTCCAAGACCTTTGCACGATGGGCCGGTGGTAACGAGTGGCACGGTTTATCAGTTTTGTGATCGCGATGGTTTGAGTGCGTTGGACGCAGGGACCGGCGAATTAAAATGGAAGCGGACTAACGGTTCCAAATTGGCAGCCCACAACAAAGCCGGTGACGTCATTTATACAAATGACAAAAATCTGGAAGTGGTTGATCACGAAACGGGTCAGGTGCTCTCTACGATCGAATTGAATGACCCGATCGATGTCCTGTCCAACACGACGGGCGACGGAATTTATATTCTGGGTTCGGGCGGGCAGGTGTTGTGCGTCAAACTTGACGATGTTCCCTACCTTCGACGCCAGCAGGTCTTAGCTGCGGAAAAACAACTCAATTTACCGCCGGTGACTATGCACAACGAAGCATCGGGTCGATCGACCAGTAACGCATCGTCTACATCAACTTCAAATGACCCGCTACGTAGTCAACGAGATACCAAACCTTAGTAGGGTCACTATATTTCCGAACCGCGCCTGTGAGGGAGCGGCTACATCATCGCAAAGACACCGAGAAAAATTGTCGATCATGCATAGGTCGGGCTAGGCCCGAAATGAAATTACTCGGAGGGCAAAGCCCGCCCTATATTTTTCACGGGTCCACCTGCGGCGGACCCATGCCACCCCTACCGTCATTAAACATGCCCACGCAAGCGTGGAGCATGCCACCCATTATCCCGAACCATTTCAACACGTTATTTTCACACCTCCAATCGATCGAGATGTGACACCTCACGGTGCATCGCGTAAGATGGGCTTATGACTGAAATAAAGATTAAACGAGCGCTGATCAGCGTGTACGATAAAACCGGGATCGTCGATTTCGCCAGGACGCTGGTGGATGAGTTTGGGATCGAAATCATCTCGACCGGCGGCACTGCTACCCTGCTCAAGGAAAGCAAGATTCCTGTTACGCTGGTGGAGGAAGTGACCGGATTTCCCGAGATGATGGATGGCCGGGTCAAGACGCTGCATCCCAAAATCCACGCCGGCATCTTAGCCGACCGCGACAACCCCGAGCACATGAAACAGCTCGAAGAGCAAGGCATCAAGCCGATCGATATGGTGGTCGTGAACCTCTACCCGTTTGAAAAGACGGTAGCTGATCCGACCTGCGCCTTTGAACAGGCGATCGAGATGATCGACATCGGCGGCCCCTGCATGCTCCGCGCCGCGGCGAAAAATCATAAGCATGTGCTTTGTGCCTGCTACCAACACCAATACGTCACTGTGCTGGCAGCTATACGCGATCCATCACCGGAAAAATTGTTGCCCTGTCGCTATGCAAACGCAATCACCGCATTCAAGTCAACCTGGAGATACGACCGAGACATTAATGCCTATCTTGGATCCATGCTGAAACATGAACTAGATCAATCATCCGCAAACCAAAGTTTCGATCTGCCAAGACTGGATCAAAGTGAGGCTTTGAAATACGGTGAAAACCCACACCAAAGTGCGATGGGAAAGACAATACCCTCAGAACAAAAGATCGCACCTGAAGATGAGTCGGCTATCTTTGCGACTTCCGGTGAAAATCAAATGTCTTTTAATAATTATATCGATGCGGATGCGGCGCTATCGTTATGCAAAGAACTCAACTGGGGATATAGAGGAATCAACACGCAGTGTGGTCAACAGCCCGTTGGCACGTTACAACAATATAGCTGTTCGTTTATTAAACATACCAACCCGTGCGGCTGTGCCTCATCCGATGACCCCATCGAAGCGTATGAACGAGCGTATCATGGCGACCCCAACGCCGCGATGGGTGGTATACTCGCGATCAACTTTCCGCTCACCAAAGATTTTGCATCAACGATTATGTCGACCTATGACCGGTGGGGTAAAAAAGCTGGCGCCGGTGGGTTTTTTGTAGAGGTATTGATCGCACCTGATGTGGAAGAAGGTGCGGAGGAAGTGTTACGCACGACCAAGCCCTGGGGGTCACGACTGCGACTCTTGCCGGTCGGTGATCTGTCAGGCCCGGTAGACACCACAAAATCTGACATGAAAAAAGTTTCGGGCGGATTTCTTTTTCAAGATCGCGACACCAGCGGCCTTAACGAAGATCAATGGAATGTGGTTACGAAACGCCAGCCGACGGATCGGGAGATGCAGGACTTGCGGCTGGCGTGGCTGGTCTGCAAACACACTAAGAGTAACGCGATTACGGTTTGTAAGGACAACATGCTTATCGGTAACGGTGCAGGGCAGATGTCACGCGTGATGAGTTGTCGGATTGCGACCTGGTTAGCCAAAGAGAACAGTCACGAGGATAAACTGAAAGGCGCGGTGGCGGCTTCGGATGCGTTTTTCCCGTTTCCAGATGGGCCCGGCATTTTAATAGACGCGGGTGTGACCGCGATCATTCAGCCCGGTGGGTCGAAACGTGATGATGACACCATCGCCGCCTGTAACGAACGCGACGTAGCGATGATCTGCACCGGCACGCGGCATTTCAAGCATTGATCAACAAGGCGCGTTTTTCCGCGCCG
>CBDTZI010000180.1:0-7105 GCA_965364865.1 uncultured bacterium
GGGCGTGCCCGCCGTGCACCTTGTCCGCATCAACAAGACTAATCTCCGTACGCATTCGGATGTCGCCGTCGCAGGCTTTCACGAGGTAAGTCCCCAGCAGTGTCAACGCCAGCGCGTGATTGCCGAATTCTTCTGAAGCTTTCTCCATCTCAGCCACCGGTCCTGCGACGCCGAGTTGCATCAGAAGATTCGCCCCCGCCTCGTTGGGCAGGTCTTCGAGGTTTTTCTGAGTCGCCCCTTTACCCGCAAATTTATCAAGGTCCACCACATGCACGCGCGTCGTTACCACGCACAGGCCGGGATTGTGTGCTGCCAACTCACGAAGCAACGCCTGCAAGCCGGGATCGGTTATGCGCCCCTCGTTCGGACCGGGCGGATATTGTAGTGGTTCCATCCCGTCGAGGATTAACAGCGTGCGCTGATTACGGATCAGTTCTGCCAGTCGCTCACCCCTTGCCCAGGCTGAGCCTTTCGTTGGGTCGGGATCGCCAAACCACGCCAATGCTTCGGCGAAGAATGTATCCGCTGAGGCTGTCCCGTCGGACGTGCCCTGACTGTAGAACGTATGTCCATACACACGTAACGCGCCGCGATAGTTATCCTTCCCCATGGCCGCGAGCCAATGGTTGACCACTGAGGATTTGCCGACTCCTCCGCCAGCGACGAGGACGAAAACGTTTGTTTTATTGTCATCCCATTTGTGGTTGAGTTCTTTAAGAATGTCGTCGCGTCCGAACAAGTGCTCGCCGGTGTTGGGGAGGTGTGCGATGGAGACTTTGACACTTAACGAAACTTGGCTAGAGATTGCATCCTGTACAATCTCCTTAACTTTTATCTCGATGTCATGCGTTGAGATGCCAAGTGCTTTTGCGAGTTTGCTTATTGTCTTAAAGCTGGCATCGACTTTCCCACTAAGCAGCTTGGAAATGACGGATTGCGGAACACCTGAAAGGCTTGCCATGTCCGTCTGTGACAGCAATTGCCTATCCATTTGCTCTCTTAGACAACTTACGACAGCTGCCCGTCTGCGTTGCGTTGGATCTATCGTATCCATATCCTCGCTTTGCCAGTACTGTCCGGACGCAAATATACTACAGTTATTTCGACACCCGTTCTCCCATCAAGAACGCGTACGCGTGCTCCGATCCAAGAATTATCAACCATACAGGACCAATCCGTGTCTAAGTACTCCACTTGATTACCTGGACCACGAAGTTCCAGATTATCGTGCGAGAATTTTCCGGTCGTATCGATTACATGAATTGAAACGGATGATATGTTGCTGGGTGGTGGTACATTGCCGGATGACGGAAATAGCCATGTTAATAGGGCTATTATTGGTACAGCGATCACGGCAAGCTTTGTAAATAGGGAAATGTGGGGCCATTTCGTTGGTGTTTGATCTTTCTTGGAATGACCGTCCATAACTATTCTTTTATTTCCTTTATATTTTTTATTATAACACATTTTCCATCGGGTGCAACTATAATTGTATACTCTCAGGGATATTCCCTTTATATTTCATTGATAATCGCATATTTACACTATATCTTTATTTTTGGTGGATATTTCCGTAAGTATATCCACGATCCGGTTAATTAGATCGCACAACACGCCCATTATAGATAAGGGCGCCATTATAATTCGAGGCACACAATAGCACCCTTATTTAATCAGTCAGTAGTTTTATTTTTTTAGAGTTGAAAACGCCGTCTTTGATTTCGCCGGTGGCTACTGCTTTTCGGGAGGTGTTGCAAAATCCATCGGCGGCGTGGGCGTCACCGTGATCGTCAATCCCGCTATCATTGCCCTTGACCAGATAATGTTTGCCTTCGATCTCAACAGCTGTGACGCAATCGACCACGCCTTTCATCTTGAAAATACACATCGCACAACCCGCGGTGACGTTGCGGTTTTGCAACTTCGTTGAGCTTTGAACAACAACGGGATCACCACTTTCATCTTTGCGAGTAAATTCATACACATGCGGATCGATCCAGCCCGGCCTGACGACGAAACTAAAGCTGTTGACTGCACCATCCTGATCGAGCGTGAACGGGATCATACTTTCGCCAAACACCGGATCGCGCCACCGACACAAAAACGTGTCGTAATGCCAATGCTCCAACTCGCCGGGGCAATCCGGATGGGCGGACAGCTTGAGGATGAGCTTCCCCCCCTGCTCAATAACGCTGACCGGCCCATACAAATCATTCGTAAACTCACCTGTGTAATGGCGAAGCTCCCGCGACGGTTTTGAGCCTTTTGTGCGATTCGCATCACGCTCGGCGATACGTTTTTCTTTCTCCTGCTTTTTGCGGGTGCGGGATTTTTCAGCTTTTTCTAGCGCAGCGCCGCTCCAGTCGAAAGCGGGGATGTCAAGAAAGGCGTCGAACACACGATTGACCAAAGCGCCGTGCAATCGCTGGTCGTCATAGTTGGTGAGTACGACAACGCCCAGATTTTCCTCCGGAATCATTGCGACCCTTGAGAGCATACCGGGTAAACCACCACCATGACTGACCATTAATCTTCCGCTGTAATCCGCAAGCCCCCAACCCAGACCATAAGCTCTGAACAATTTTGTCCGAGCAAGCACATCTTTTTGAGGTTTTGGGGAGGGAAGAACGGTATGCGGCTTTCGCATCTCATCGACAATTGACGAATCTACGATTTCGCTATTTTCAAAAGTTCCATCAGCCAATTGCATTCGCAACCAGCGGGTCATGTCCGACGCGCTGGAGTTGATGGCGCCAGCTGGTGCTCCGTTATCAACATCCATATAAGGGATCGTAGCTATTTTTTCATCGACCAGCGTATGAGGCGTAGCTACATTGCCCTGATGTTCAAGATCACGAACGCTGGTGTTGGTTCTGCTCATGCCCAGCGGTGTGAAGATTCTTTCTTTGAGAAAATCATCCCACGTTGCACCCGTCACTTGCGGAATTAGATCACCGGCGACCATAAACATGATGTTTGAATAACCGAATCGGCTTCGCAAACTGTATATGGGTTTAAGGTACCGAAGACGATGGATGATTTCTTCGCGGCTATACGTTGAACCCAGCGCCATCAGATCACCATCCCACGTTCCATAACCGGCGCGATGACAAAGCAGGTCGCGAACGGTCAATTCACGATTGATGTACGGATCATAGAGTTGAAGCGTGGGCATGTGTTTGATGACGGGATCATCCCACGAAATCTTTTTTTCGTGAACGAGCATGCCTATTGCGGTGGCTGTGAACGCTTTGGAATTGGAGGCGATGGCGAAGAGCGTGTCTTTGTTGACCCGGCCCGGCTTGCCGAGTTCTCGAACGCCATAACCGCGTGCGTGAACGACTTTGTCATCCTTGACCACGGCGATGGCCAATCCCGGTATGTTCCAGTCCTGCATGGCCTTGAGAACGTAGCGATCAAAGCCTTTCAGCTCGGGTGCGCTGACCTGATTTTGGGGCTGAGCGAACGATTTTCCGCTGATCAGAACGAGAGATAACAGACCTATTGCCAATAAGCGAGACTTCATGCTCTTTCCTCCTAAGACAAGCGTTGAATGCTTAGCGCCCGAAATTTATTGATGAGGCTTCTACTGTTGCTGGTTGGTTGGACTTACCGGCCCGGACTTTCACGATTCGTTTCTGGCATTAATCTGTTCACGAACCCAATCGGCGGTGACGCCCTTTTGTTCGAGCATTTCCGCGATATTGTTTTTCGGATCGCGCAGCAGGGCCAGAAGAAGATGGGCAGGCTCAATTTCACCCGCCCCCATGCGGTTGGCCGAGTCTACCGCGAGGATCATGGTGTGCCAGAAGGTCGGCGAACGAAACGCCTTGGATAATTCCTGTTGATGTACCCACTCGAAATCGCCGTGACGCGAATGAGAGAGATCGTGCGACGCATCCACATTGGCATTGAGCAGGGATAATGTTTTTTCACGCAACTGATCAAGGTCCACCCCCTGATCGCGAAGCACCTGTGCGGGAATACTTTCGCCGTGGGCCAACAACCCGAGAATGAGATGCTCTGTACCGACGTAACGGTGATTGAGTTTTCTCGCTTCTTGAATAGCCAGATTGGTCACCGCTCGCAGTTCATCGGTGTGGGCGCGACGCCCTACCGCATCACCCTTATCACTTTTGTCCATTCGGCTGCAAACCTCTATGCGTACTTTTTTCAGATCGACATTGAGAAGTTGCAACGCTTCGGTGGCCACACATTCACCTTCGGCGATAAGCCCGAGCATCAAGTGTGCGGGCTTGAGATCTGCGTGATTAAATTTGGTGGCTTCGAGGTTAGCCAGTGCCATCGCGTGCCGAGCACGATCAGAAAAACGTTCGTTCATTCAGAATAGTCCTTACGTTGTGAGTTGTTGAAAAGTATTGTCCATTAACGCGCGGCTCATTATACCGCATTCTGCGGCTGACAACAAATCAGTATGTTTTCCCGTACTCCTCTACCGATTTTGAGACAGGAAACGGAGTGTAACACCGAGACGCGCCCGTAAGGAAGCGGGCCTTATACCCGAGCCGCATGCGGAATGAAATCCCGACTGGTCGGGAGCTTGCGCGGAATGTTCTGTTTTCATACAACACGGGCAAACAAGTTTGCCCATGCCACCCCATGTTTTCCGAGACGCGCCCGTAAGGAAGCGGGTATTCTGTGAGTGGAGTATGTAAACGGCAAACACCACCAAGTCACGAAGTCACCAAGAAAATATAGATTGCGGGTGCCACTTGCGGCTTGCCCTGCCCGATTCCGTTAATACACATTATTGTTATAATCCACTGCGTAATGACGGACGAAAAATACGACAACCCTATATCAAAAGACGGTGAATCATCGGTTCGTCCCGACTCGCCCAAACTATCCACTCTCAAAAAATTATTATTTACGATGCTGCTTGTCGCCGGACCTCTAATTTCTGGAGAGATAATATGCCGTTTGACAGGAGCCGGTGCCCAGATCGGAACGACAAACGAAATATCAGATTGGCATCACTCTCCGGATGGAAATCACTTTTGGATTGTTCGAGCCAATGGCTACAACGAAGATGGAATGCGTGATCGCGAGCACAGTGTAAGTCAAACACCGGGCACACATAAAATAGTTTTCCTCGGAGATAGTGTCACCAAGGGGTATGGCGTAGCTCGCCATGAAAGTTATCCATTCTTGTTCGAGTCGTTTATGAAGCAAATTAACCTGCCGGTCGAAGTGTTCAATTTTTCTGTCTCGGGATGGTCGACGTTGCAACAGGTGACCGCATACAATCTTCTGATTCGCAAATATCAACCCAATCATATTTTCCTGGGATTTTGTTTGAATGACGTAGCTGAAATGCATAACAACCTGCAGGAACCACCACCGGCCATCCTCTCGGTTTCACTTCGCTACTCTGCGTTGTTACGGTGGTTGATTCAAGCCAAGGAGAGAGAAATTTCCGAGGTGCGCGAATTGTTTGACCCAAATCCTTCACAGGCTGTCGAGGATGGATGGCGACGGGTGTTTGGGGAATTGGATCGACTCAATCAAATCACACAGGCAGACCATTGCGCCCTGTCCGTCGTGATCTTACCGTTTCGTTTTCAACTGCTGTCCTCAGCCCCAGCCCCACTCGCACAGGAAAGATTGAAATCCTGGTGCAGGCAAAAAGTAATTCCATGTATTGATATGCTGTCGGTGCTAAAAAATATCGGGACTCGTTCTTTTATTGACGAGAGCCATCTAAGTTTGACGGGTGCAAAAGCGGTAGCACAGGAACTCCTGCGATGGGGAAAAAACGGATGTATGATGTGTGGGCTTGATGTGACCGACGTGCAAGAGAGTGTGTGCCCACGATGCAACTATCCGATGGATCACTGATCATTCACGTTTTATTTTACAACGTAAACCTGTTTCCAAAAAAGTTGTTCGACTCTTTCGGTCACCTTACTCAGGAGGGGTTGGGGGAGGTTTCTTTCAGAACGATTTTCCACACTCCTTTACGGATTTTGAGACAGAAAACGGAGTGTAACACCGAGACGCGCCCGTAAGGAAGCGGGCCTTTGATCCGAACCGCGCCCGTCAGGAAGCGGCCTATTTTCACCACCAAGACACCAAGGCACTAAGGATTGATGTTGTTACCGAGACGCGCCCCTAAGGAAGCGGGCGTCCTGATCATGTGAAGCAATGTTGTAAATCCCTCCGGCTCGGTAGTGAGGAACGAAACCATCAATCAGACTGCGCAGTTAATCAGTCGGCGCCGATGGCAAATTCAATTGCCAGGAAACTCCAAATTTGTCTTTGACATACGCAAACCACTGAGAGAAACCGTAATTATCAGGGGGCATTAACACTTCGCCACCATCAGATATCGCGGTGAACAATTGATCGTGCTCTTGTTTGGATGTGCAGTTCACGAAGAGCGATGTTGACGGTGTAAAGTCGAAGTCCACTTTGGAGATACTGTCGGTACACATGATGCGCTGTGAGCAAACCGTGAAGTGTCCTTCCATGATCGACCCTTCCGCACCAGCTTCGCCAGCTCCGTAGCGTTTGGTGACATTGATTTCGGAGTCGGGGAATAACCCGACGTAGAATCGCATAGCCTCCTCGGCCCGGCCATCTTGAAACATCAAAAAAGGAGTGATCGTAGTCTTCATGGTCATTTCTTGTTTATGGTTCGCGCATCCTGTGGCGCACAAGATCATGGATAACAATAAGACGGTTTTAGTTTTCATACGAAGCACCTTTTGAAGATTTCGTTGAAAAAAATCGATATTGTGGACAAATTTGTACGGGTGAGATTGTACGGACGAGGGGGAGATCGTGTCAAATCTTGTGGATCGGTTCATCTTCGGATCGGATTATTTATGGATAGGTACATTTGTGGATCGGTTCATGTTCGAGCGCCACTTTCCTGACTCCATTCTTAACTCCCCTCCTTACTAAGGAGGGGTTGGGGGAGGTTTCTTTTTCTTACGATTTCCTTTCGCAGCCTTTGATTTTTTCTCCTTATCCAGAGGACTCAGCGCCTCAGTGATCAAATTGCCCACAAAAAAACTCATGATTTTGTCACCCGAAATCTCCAGAATACACGTCACCATATCCGTCAACCCTTCCGACAAAC
>CBDTZI010000181.1:0-7095 GCA_965364865.1 uncultured bacterium
ATACACATCGAGAGATGGACAAAACGTCAATATTGATCCGTCTGATGTCGAAGAACCAATCGCAGATGCAACTCCGCGCGGTTTAAAGCCCGCGGCTCAAGATGGCGAACTGATGACGGTGAAGCTGCGTTACAAACAACCCGACGGTGATACGAGCAAGCTGATTGAGATTCCGGTATTCGATGAGCATTTGACTTTGATGGAAGCTTCGGAGGATTTCGTCTTTGCAGCCTCGGTAGCCTCGTTTGGTATGTTGTTGCGCGGTCAGATTTCTTCGACCACGGCTAGCGATGGATCGGCCGTAGACAATCCGCTTACGTTTGATGCGGTGTGGGAGATGGCTGATGGTGTGATGGGCGAAGATTATTACGGTTACCGACAGGAATTCGTCAAACTCATCGGCCGCGCTGCACGGCTAAAACCTGGTAATCCATAATGTCGATTTGTTTGAATAACATTGGTAGGGGTTCAACGATGCACTATGAATAAGCTAAATTTGGTCATAGGAATCAAGAGTATTTTTTCTTCTGGCGACTTCGCTTTTATAAGTTGTTCCAAGCAGGTTGGCATTTTCATTCACCCAGGAAGAAAATTTTGTTGTTCCGGTCGGTGTTGAATCTGTGTAGAGGAGATTGGACATCAACCCCGCAATTTCCTGGCGAGTGATGACGACATCATTCTTCAATTTTCCGATAAACCATCCAATGATGTGGCCCATCGCAGGTGGGATTGAAATCATTGGGCGATTTTTTTGAATCGCATGAGCAATTACGGCAACCAGTTCGCGATAAGTAAATGTTTCCGGTCCGATAGCGTCGATTATTTTATTTTCGTCATGATGATTACAGCCTTCATCTACAGCAAGCTTTGCAAGATCATCTACGAATATGGGTTGTAATTTATATTCGCCGTTACCGAAAACTCCAAAGATCGGAAAATGTCTCAGCAGCCAGGCGATATTGTTGATCAAAATGTCCTCAATACCGAACAACACACCGGGACGTAAGATTGTGTAATTTAATCCCGTTTCCAATAGATACTTCTCCAGTTTGGCTTTACCGCTGAAATATTCCAAGGGCGAATTTTCTGAAGGGTTTGTAATACTGACATGTACGATTTTTCTAACCCCGGCTTCAACCGCAGCATTAAACAAAGTATGCGTATTCTCCACGGCTGATTTCTGGTTAAACAAGGTATGGTTAAACCGTACCCAATACGTATTGTACAAAACCTCTACACCGCGCATCGATTCGACGAGTCGTGAATAATCGTCAAAGACTAATGGATAGGCTTTGATTCGATCACCAAACGGATTTTCACGGTGTAAGGAATTCGTGAGTGTTCTTACGGTAACTCCTTTATCCAATAATCGTTTAGCGATGTATTTCCCCGAATATCCGAACGCGCCGGTGACAGCATGGTTTTTCGTAGAAGTCATGTGCGATCTCCTGTTTCCAAGCATATATTTATGATCAATCACAAACCAATGGCAAGGAGTGACTTAATTTATTGAAATTTCTGAAAACTGGTGTGAGCTGTAGTGAACAAAATGGTCCGAATTGATTTCTTAATCCGCCAGGGCGGAGATGTCGACTTTGGTGACGCGGTTGATTTCTTCGATGGTGGTGATGCCGGAGAGGACTTTTTTGAATCCGTCGTCGCGCATCAGTTTCAGGCCATTCTTGATGGCGGCGTCTTGAAGCTCGGCTGCGGATTTACGTTGCACGATCATGTCACGAATTTGATCGGTGACGATTAACAGTTCGTAGATGCCCAGTCGGCCTCGATATCCACTACCGCGGCAATCGCGACATCCCGTACCACGGAAAAACTTCTGACCGGGTTTGTGGTTAAAGTCCGCTGGGATTTCTACGGGCACGGGATCATATTCCTCACTGCAACCCGAGCAAATTTTTCGCACCAGTCGCTGTGCGAGCACGCCGCTGATGGCGGAAGAAACCAAAAACGGCTCCACGCCCATATCGAGCAGTCGAGTCGCTGCGGTGGATGCGTCGTTGGTGTGTAGTGTGCTGAACACCAGGTGACCGGTGAGAGACGCGTTGATCGCAACCTCTGCGGTTTCCAGGTCTCGAATCTCACCGACGAGAATGACGTCAGGGTCATGTCGCAGGAATGATCTCAGGCCCGATGCAAACGACAGGCCGATGTGCGGCTTGACCTGTACCTGTTGAATACCGTCGAGGTAATACTCGATCGGATCTTCGATGGTTAAAATTTTGATCGTGTCGTTTCGGATGGTGTTCAACGCACTGTAGAGCGTGGTGGTTTTACCCGAACCGGTCGGTCCGGTGACCAGGATAATGCCGTAAGGCTGTTTTATAAGATGGTTTATTCCTTCCAGCGCTTCGTTCATCAGCCCGAGTTGATCGAGCGAATGCAGGGCGGATTGTTTGTCGAGGATACGCATGACCACGGCGCCGCCAAACGCGGTCGGGATGATACTTACACGCAGATCGATGTCACGGTTTTGCGCTTTGATTTTGAATCCGCCGTCCTGCGGCAAACGTTTTTCGGCGATGTTGAGATTGGAAAGAATTTTGATACGGCTGACGATAGCGGCGTGGAATCTTCGAATTTCCGGCGGTACGTTGGTCGTGTGTAACACGCCGTCAATACGGTATCGAATTTTCAGATCATCTTCGTAGGGTTCGATGTGAACGTCACTGGCTCGATCGCGGATCGCTTCGAGCAGAATTTCGTTGACGAGTTTGACGACGGTCGCTTCCTGGGCCTGTTCGATCAGGTCGGCGTTGTCGGCGTTTTGTTCCGTGATCACTTCGACGTCAGAGCTGCCGATCATCTGCTCGACGGTATCACCGCCGACGCCGAAATGTTGTTTAATGACACGGGAAATTTCTTCGCCGGTCGCTAATACGGTTTCAATTTTCGCCCGCATCAACATCCGCAGCTCGTCGAACGCGTAAAGATTGAACGGGTTGCTGGTGGCGACGCGGATGGTGCCGTCGTGTCGATCGATCGGGATCACGCGATCACGATGGACGACTTTGGAGGGCGTCAAGCGGAGCAGTTCGGGGTCGATTTCGATATCGGAGATGTCAACAATGGGAATCGCCAGCTGTTCGCTATAGATCGCCAGGATTTCTCGTTCGTTGACGAGTCCGAGGCGTACGAGGCAGTGCTCAATCCGCTCGGAGGATTTCTTGTCCGCTCTACCCTGTTGAAGCTGGGCGGAGGTGATTTTCTTTCGTTTTAAGAGAATATCGCCGATGCTCACCGGATCATCCTGTTGTGTAAAGATTTTCTAACGACCACTGAGCCGCAAGTTTTGCCCACGTGGTCAAAAGGGACAGGGTAACACATTGTGGCTCAAAATGTTAGGCTATGTCCTGTCTATAAACGCGGGTGGAGTCGTCCGCCAACGCCTTGTGGCGCGGATCGATCCCGCCTTCTTATACCCTCTGATCGGGCGTTGGGATTCACCCCGTATGGCTTTTCCCGGACGGCCCCAATAATTATGGGTTGATGGGGCTGATATAGCCGATCGTTCAGATAGAGTCTTTCGTATGTATCTTTGTGAATAGCTATAACGGATTGTCGGTCATTGAGGCAGAAACCATAAGGGCTGATAATACAGGAATAGAGCGGCTGATACTCCGTGGTAGCGCCGGGGGTTATCCTTGGCGGATGTTTGTTGGGCGGCATGGGTACACCGGATGTGGACCCGTGAATAATCAGTGGGTGCGAGAAATCCCGATGTTCATCGGGAACGCACCAGCCATATTTTTGATGTCGGGCCAAGCCCGACCTACTGACGGAACAGATAGCGGGTGGCATGCCCACGTTCACGTGGGCATGAAGCTGGATTTTTAAGCATGCTCACGCAACACACAAGTGTGAGGCGTGAACATGTCACCCAGCAGCCTTACAATATGGATTCTATTATGACTGATTTAAATGCCATCGATCAACGTAAACAGCGGTGTCTAGCGGAGCTTGAAGCTCGCGGGCAGGGGCATCTACTGCGCTGGTGGGATCAGCTTGATGCGAATCAGCAGGAGGATCTGCTTGACAAAATAGAATCGATTCCGTGGACGGTCATAGATCCGTTGATGGAGTCGCATGTTAGAACAAAGCCGGTTACGAAGTTGACTGGGGAATTGACGCCAGCTCCCATTTTTCGTTCCAACCCCGAACCCGCCCAACAGTCGTATTACCTGGAAGCGGTCGTACGCGGAAAGGAATTGATTCGAGCGGGTAAGGTAGCTGCGTTCACGGTGGCGGGGGGGCAGGGTGCGAGGCTCGGTTTCGATGGGCCTAAGGGTTGTGTCGCTGTAACGCCGGTGGGCGATCGAACATTGTTTGAGATTTTCGCCGCACAGGTTAAAGCAGTGCGTCAGCGATACGCTGAAAACATTCCCTGGTATGTAATGACGTCGCAGGCCAATCACGATCAGACGTTGAGTTATTTTGAATCAAATCATTTTTTCGATCTGCCGCGCGAGGATGTCGTTTTATTTTCTCAGGGGATGTTGCCTGCTTTTGACTTTGAGGGTCGCGTGTTGATGGAAGAGAAGCATCGGATTTCATTCGCGCCGGACGGGCATGGCGGGTCGTTAAAAGCATTGGTAGCCAGCGGCGCCTTGAAGGATATGCAGGATCGCGGAGTAGAAATCATATCCTATTTTCAGGTGGACAATCCGCTGGTGAAACCGTTTGACCCGTTGTTCATGGGGCTTCATGACAAAGCCGGTTCGGAGATGTCCACGAAGGTGACGCCCAAAGCCCACGACATGGAAAAAGTGGGTAATGTTTGTTTGCGTGATGGTCAACTCTCGGTGATTGAGTATTCAGAGTTTCCGGATGATCTTGCTTGTGCGAAAAATGAAGACGGAGGCCGAAAGTTTGACGCGGGCAACATTGCGATTCATCTGTTAAACGTGGATTTTGTCGATCGAGTAGTGGGACAGTCTTTTCAAATGCCGTTTCGACGTGCGGAAAAGATAGTTTCGTTTGTGGACGAGCGAGGTCAACTGCAAAAACCCCAAACGCCCAACGCGATCAAGCTCGAATCATTTATTTTTGATGCGTTGCCGCTGGCGAACAATCCAATGGTGTTGGAGGTGTTACGGGCGGAGGAGTTTTCGCCGGTAAAAAACGCAGCCGGTGTGGATTCGCTGGAATCCGCCAGGCGTGATCAGATCGCGCGGGCCTATCGCTGGATCGAAAACGCGGGCGTGTCACTGCCCAGAAAAGTTAATGGTGAACCTGATGCGTCAGTAATCATTTTTCCTACGTTTGCATTGTCGAGCGGTGATGTAGCTGACAAAAAAGAATCATTGCCCGAAATCAAATCGGGTGAATGTTCCGTCCTCGAATAAATTGTATTGTGAGTGTGACAGTTATTCACGCGTGATGTCGTATTTTTTGATGCGATAGCGCAGATTGTCGCGACTAATGCTTAGCGATCGGGCGGCGGCGGACTGGTTCCAGTGATTTTCCTCCAGCGCTTTGACAATCATCGCCCGTTCATTGGCTCGCAGATCGCCGGTGGGGGGTCTTGATGATTGCGAACCAGCGTCATTGATTTCCGGTGGCAGGTGTGCGGGTAGCAACTGCGATTCGTCACACAACAGCACCGCCCGTTCAATCACGTTAATGAGCTCGCGGATGTTGCCCGGCCAATCGTATCGTTGCATCAATTCCAATGCCTGCGAAGAAAGACTGCGCAAGGGGGTGCCGAGTCTCGCACTGGACAGCCTGGTGAAATGTTCAGCTAAAATGGATACGTCTCCCGTTCGTTCGCGAAGCGGAGGAACCTGAATGGGAAACACATTTAGTCGGTAATATAAATCGTCTCTGAATTTTCCATCGTCGATGGCTTTTTTCAGATCGCGATTGCTGGCGGCGATGATGCGTACGTCGCAGGTAATGGTTTGTGTGCCGCCGACCCGTGAAAACGCCCGCTCCTGTAACACGCGTAACAGTTTCACCTGGGTTGACGCGCTGATGTCGCCGATTTCGTCGAGAAAGAGCGTGCCATTATCTGCCAGTTCAAACCAGCCGAGGTGTTGGCTTATGGCTCCGGTGAACGATCCCTTTTCGTGGCCAAACAGGGCGCTTTCCAGCAGCGTTTCGGGCAGGGCGGCGCAGTTGACCGCGACAAACGCTTTTTCTTTTCTGGGGGATGCGTTGTGGATGTACTTGGCTAACACTTCCTTACCCGTGCCGGTTTCGCCCGACAGTAAAACGGTAGCCTGTGTGGGTGCGACGCGATCAGCCAGTTTCAAAATATCTTTTATGGATTTGGATTGACCGATGATCGGGGTTCCACCCAGAACAGAACCGCGAAACACGCGGTTTTCCTTTTTCAGGTTTTCATGGGTCTGTGCGTTTCGAGCGCTGCCCGCGGCGAGGTTGGCGAAGACTTTGATCAGCTCCATGTCGTTTTGATCAAACGAACGGTTGTCTTCGCGGTTGAGAACTTCGATGACACCGACGATTTCTTCGCGGTAAATCATCGGGGCGGCTAAGATGCCGCGCGTTTCAAAATGACTTTGCTCGTCGATACCCTTAAAAAAATCGGCGTTGATGGACACGTCGTCGATGTTGGCGGGTTCACCCGTTTGCAACACATGACCCGCGATTCCCAGGTCGGCGTCAAACGTCTTGCCGATCAGCGACGATCCACGCTCACCGACCGCAGCAGAAAAAATGAGTTTGTTCGTTTGTCGATGGTAGGTCAGTACACTCGAGGCCTGGGCCTGCATCACCTCCGCGGCGCTTTGTGCGATTTGATTGAGAACGGTTTCCAGCTCAAGGGTTGAGTTGATGGTGGCTGACGCTTCTGCGAGCGAGCGCAGTGTTTCAGGCCCAAAACTGTAAGAGGCTAAGTCCACGTTATTGTCTTTTCTATATAACGCTATTCAATATTTGTGGCGCCAACCTTTATGGGCGGCGTATCTACGACGGGGATGAACCCCGGTGCTACATTATGATCAAACGAATGGCCCATGCCACGCGAGCACATTACGGCAGAACTTCTATGGGATCGCCGATCCGCAACACAGAAAACAGTTCATCGATTTCTTTATTCGTAATTGCGATACATCCGCC
>CBDTZI010000182.1:0-7077 GCA_965364865.1 uncultured bacterium
TCTCGCGCTCGGCGGGATGTTACTGCGCATCCCGGTTCTGGGTGACATCCTGGGTGGATTGGGATTCATTCTTGCGCTGGTCTGCGGATTCGTGATTACGCTAATCATGATCGGTATGATTGTGGGCGGCAGTCTTTTTTGGCCGGCGGTCGCAGCGGAAGGATCTGACGCTTTTGACGCGTTTTCCAGAGGGTTGGCTTATCCTTTATCCAAGCCCTTCAAAGCGCTTCTCTATTCGGTGATTACCATCGTTTATGCCTCGTTTTGTTGGCTGGCGGTAAACATTTTTATCTCATTGACACTGACAATGACACGCACGATTGTCGGATTCGGGACTTCGCCGTTTGGATGGTGGAATCGCGGTGTGGATGGGGTGACGAGTAACAAGCTGGAGTTGCTTTGGCCTGTGATCGGCCCAAACACCATGGTGAACTGGGCCGACTGGAGCCAGCTCTCCTGGTATGAATCTTTTTCAGCGTTCATGATCGGGTCTCAGGTCTTGCTGGTGGTATGCCTGATGTGGGCGTTTTTAGTTTCGTTCTATTTTTCGGGGAGTACAATTATTTATTTTCTCCTGCGAAACGATGTGGACGGAATTGATCTTCAAGAGTTGTACACCGAAGAATTTTCGGATGAAGGATGTCTCGCGGATTCTCCCGAGCCAGCCGAAACGTCGGATTCTCCGCCCGCCTATACCCAGATGGGATCGACGACCGAACTTCCCTCGACATCGCTGAATGTTATCGCTCCGTCTTCGCCTGAAATAAAAGAGGAAAAAACGATGGAACCGGATACGTCGGGCGGGACGAGTGAAACTGACGAATCCTCGACACCTACTTCTTTCACGCAAGACTATAAAAATCTATCGTCGGATTTAGACGATGATACAGATGAGAACACCAACATCTAGTTTGCTGGTTTATCTTCGTCTTGGCTTGCATTCTTTGATGGTTGTGGTTCCAAAGGCACATCCCGCTGACCCACCAGCTGGCCATCACGGTAAAGGCGGGTCAGGGAGACGTTTCGTCCACCCTCCATAAAAATCGGTGGTAAATGTTGGTAGGATTCATGATGATCGTTGAGGGGTGAGGGGTGGATACCCGGCGGAGATTGACAAATGATGAATTCACATTTGGGCAGGCAGTGAATTTTATCTTCAATGCGAATCCAGTCTGCCCCGAACGATATCTTTCGTTCAAATCGTTTGGGAGCGATTCGCCGACTCGCCGACGCGACAGGTTTTGTTCCGCGGCACGTCCTTTGTGAGCGATATATACTCATTAATCGTAGCGCAAAATGTCTCAACCACTGGTTCCAGTGGATTCGGATGCGTTTCATTCTTCTGAGGATACCACTACAAAACACGGTGGATTGAGATACTGTAAGTGTGATGCGTGGATCATTTCTACTGCTGACACGAACATCCTGCTCATAGGTTACGGTGATGCCCTGATCTTCCGTTATCTTTCCCGTTTTTTTCCACCACACGCGACAGCATCCACCCTTATGCCCTGCGACCATCGCATAATAATGATCTGTGTTGTGAATGGACAGCCCCGCATTGGGAAAATAAATGTGTGCAGGATGTTCAGTGGGAGGCGTTTCATTTTCCGGCAGTGCAGGGGGTGCGTGGGTTGCGCAGAGTGCGAGGTTGGTGCCAAGAGTGAAGCACAGTTCGTCGCTCCAGTTTGTGAGTAAATGTAAATCAACGTTGTTGAGATGTTGACGATAATACGTTGCGATTTGAGCGGCCTGGGAAAAACGAAACGCCAGTAATTCCAGACCATAGGGGCAAATGAAGGAGGTATTGCAGCTGCCGATGCACCCACCCGCGCTGGCGTTGGGCAAGACGAAAGGGTGTAAAAATCCCACGGCTTTACGCAAAGGTTCTTCCAGTTCTTCCCAGCCATGAATGCGATAAAGTCTTGCCAGCGCATCGATGGTCACGGAATGTCGACCGATATCTACGCCGCCACGTTCCGGAAACCAACCTTCCGAATTTTGTCGTTTGAGTAAGCGATCCAATCTCAGATGTGCCAGTTTCAACGATTTCGCATCACTCATCAGGGTCGCACTCTCGGCGATGGCTGCGATATTGCAGGCCTCCAGCCAGGGTGTTGAGGCGCGCCTGTATGATAGCCATTGAATATGAAATTCAATATCCTTCATCAACTGGGGATTTTGAAAATCCGTGTTTTCACGAAGAAGCTGAATGACCTGAAACACCGCAGCTCCATACCATAAACTTCGTCGCCACTTCGAAGAAACCGGTATGCCGTCACTTCGCAGTGAAAGTTGCCAGCGAATGAGTGACGTCCGGATACATTCGTGCAGATAATCGGCGTCTTTGATGTCGTGATCCATATGGCATAGCAGCGCGATCCCCAGCGTCGCCGCCTGGTGCTGATAGAGTTCTTTGGGGTGGGTATGACGCAATTGAACGGATCGATAATCATCGGAAAGCCACGGTGCGGAGCCCATTCGTTTTAACCATCGCGGCAATAATGTACGGGCAGCTTGCATATATACTGTTCGATCGGGTGTGAGATTCGAGGGTTGTGGCCGGTGGGGATCAAACGTCGTTTTCGTGAACAGATCAACTTCGATCGTAGCTGTTGGATTCGTCACCTCTAGTTCAGTTTCAACACTTTGCGGTTGGCTGATCGATGATGTTGAATCCTGGGTATGTTTGATCATGATTGTATAAAAAAAAGGTGAATGAAAAATTGCGATTGTTCAAACGGATCCACGCGTTTACAGCCAAGCCACGACTATGCGGATATGGCGTGCACTGTGTTATCGAACGTTTCAAGGGGTCGGGTGAGATGATTTTTCAGATAGAATTATTGCGTTTTCGGCGGAACCGGATCGATACCGCCCATGGAAAAGGGATGACAGCGGATGATTCTGGTGACACCCAACCAACCCCCACGCCATACTCCGCGTGATTGGATCGCCTCAATGGTGTACTCACTACAGCTGGGGCAGAATTTACAAGTACCGATTAGAAATGGCCTGATGCACATCTGGTAACATCGTATGAAAAAGATCATCACAAAGATTACAATTTTTGTGATACGCATCGCGGGTCGTTGTGTGTTTTCAAGTTTCATCATTGTCGCAGGTTTCAGGGCTCTTTCGCAGACGAATAGTCTGCACCCGTTCTACAGGTTGTTTCTTTGAATCACACATATACCCACTTCCAGGCGACGAATCAAGAGAGGGGTCTAGGTATTTTCATTGGCAGGGGGGAATAATTATGGCTTACGGTGTCCAGAAGAAAGAAAGTACATACACAATGAAGGCGGTTCCGAGAGTCGCCAGCGCCGCCCAACCGACCATCCCTTTGATGGGGTCGGTAAGTTTATCGCCGATACGATGGTCGAGCATATCCAGAACTTTGACTCCCCGATCACAGGCTGCCAGGGCTGCGGGCGACACTTTATTTTCAAGTATCTGAACCCATTTGGGTTTGGGCAGTGAATCCTCTTCTTCAAACTCTTCTTCTTCGTGTTCTTTTGTGTCCGGTTCAAACATACCGGTACCCACGACGCCGGGTTTGGGCGATAGTACGATACCGGACGATTGCGGGTTTTTATTCTTGGGTGGTTCTTCGGGAATTTCATCGACGGCGGTTTTTGATTCGACTTTCCCCTGCGAGGCCACTTCAACCTCTTCTGTGGATTGAGCCGCCACGTCAGGTGTCACCTGTTCGTCACTTTTATGGGATTCGTCGGGAACCTCCGTTGCGGTAGAGTCAACCACCGGATCAGGTGTGGGCGGAGGAGTGTCCTCGGACGAAGCCTCTTGCGAGGTGGTCGCGACTTCATCTTTTGAATCATCCTCCAGATCACCCAGCTCGTCCGATGCACTGGTGACCAACTCTTCCAAGGCCGCTAATTCTGCATCCAGTTGAGCGGCTACATCGCCCGCTTGATCCGTATCCGAATCCGGGCCCGATCCATCGCTCACCGGTGAGGATTCACCCACTTCCAGAGAGATGTCCGACGCCAGGGAGGCCGCTTCGGCTAGAATTTTGTCCAGATCATCAGCGGAGTCGAAATCTCCCAGCGGGTTTAGATCTTCCGGGTTCGATGAAGATTGATCTGGTGTCTGTTCGTCGGTCATGAGCTCTTTAGTGTTCTCAATGGCGGTCATCGGAGTCCATGACAAGATCCGCAACCCGGTTTTCACACGTCATTCGGATGCTGCGCGCAGAAAATGCACACCGCTTCATCTCTTTTTATCGGTTTGGATCGATTCAAAACGTGAGGTTGCCGAGCGGCTTTAAGCCGCGATAATTGACCACGATGACCAGAATACGATTACATTGTCCAGCGTTGACCGTCGGAGAAAACACACTCACCCAGGAGGAGTCTCACCACGCAACGGTAACGTTGCGGGCCAGGCAGGGGACGGAGGTGATTCTTTTTGATGGAAAAGGGGGTGAAGCGACGGGTACGATTGTTCGGGTCCATCGACGTGAGATGCTGGTCCAGGCTGATCCGAAGTCTCACCACCCGTTTGAACTGACTCGAAAAATCACACTCGCGGTCGCATTTCCCAAAGCCCATCGACAGGGAGTGTTGATCGAAAAATGTACCGAACTGGGGGTGGCTTCGATTTGTCCCATCATCACCCAACGAAGTGTGGTGAAACCCACCACCTCTTCCATCGATAAATGGACGCGGCGGGCAATCGAAGCAGCGAAACAATCCAACCGCACCTGGGTTCCACAGATCGAATCTCCCCAGACATTTGAACAGTCTCTTCAGCGTATCGAACCGAATGAGGCCATCGTCATGCTGGACATCGATTCGTCCTTACCTTCGTTGCATTCCCTGCTGATGGCATGCAAAGTCGATTCATCGATTCTGATTTTCGTTGGACCCGAAGGGGGTTGGACTCAGGATGAGCGCGAACAGGCTATCGATGCGGGCGCGGTGTGTTCTTCAATCGCACCGACGGTGTTGCGTACGGAGACAGCCGCCATTGCTGCTTGTGCGATCGCGGCTTCGATATCATCCAAGCCGTGAAAACGGATGTCGAATGTCCTCATGACGAAATCCCTGTTTGCGGTTATTATTGTGCGATGAAGTTAATGCGCGAAGTTCGATGTTTTCCCACAGCCAGAATCGGCGGCGATCAGGCGATCAACCGATGGGCGGGTTCAGCGGGTGAGGATTGTTTTGAAGTCTATTGGACCTTACGCGCGATCGTGTCCGGTGAACCCGACACCCATTCAGGGTATCTCTGTAACATTAAACAGATCGATCAATTGTTGAACGAAACCGTCGTTCCACATTTACAGCATGACCCCGAAGATTCTGATCAACCCAGCGGCATCGCCAGCGCGATACGAAGAGTATTTCCGTTGGCTGTTCAACACTGCCCATCCTCGGTGAATCTGGAATCTTTGGAATTATATGTATCCCCTTATACAAGATTTATGGTTGTGGACGGAGAGAAAGAGATGGTACGACTTACACGCTCGTTTGAATTTTCAGCGGCCCATCGTTTGCACTGCGAACAATTCAGCGAAGAGGAAAACCGAAACATCTTCGGAAAATGTGGAAACCCGCACGGGCATGGCCATAATTATGTGGTTGAAGTGACGGTGTCGGGGATGCCGGATTCGCAATCGGGTACATTGATTCCGATGAACGAGTTTGATCACATCGTGTACGAGCGCGTGATCACACGATACGACCATAAACACTTGAATATCGAATGCGCAGAATTTCAACAGCTCAACCCCAGCGTGGAGAACATCGCCCGATCGATCTGGGATCGTTTGTGCGACGCTTTTGACCAGGTGTCATTAACCCATGTTCGCGTGTGGGAAACTCCGAAAACATACGCCGAGTATTCAGGGTCGTAAATCAGTCCTGGTGAATGTTATATATAGTACGTCATTTTTCTGATCTCAATTCTTATCGGCCGCATTGTTTTGTCATTAACAGGCTCTGTGTTACGCCCATGATCGTGTCATAATATCAGACAAAGGCGTTGATCGGGTAACGACTTTCGCCTGATAACCAATCCCTCCCATCCCTTATATATCGTAAAATAAGAATATACCGGCCTTGTAAATGGGGCTTGAGTATAGCTACGGATGTGAAAAACCTTGATTGAGCGTGAGTAACACTGCGCGTGATCCAGGGTTTATCGCGATGTGGGTCCGTTTTGAAGGGTGGTAGACGGGGAAGAACTGCGTGAGTGAATTGTTGAAACAATCTATGACCAAAGCGTTGGGGTGGCGCTTATTGCGTATGCTCTTCGTGCTGGTTTTGCTAGCTTCTATGGCGTTCGCGATTCTTTCGGATCGATTGCTCTACGAGCACACCGCAACGTTGGCGATGGAGCACGCCCGCTATATGGCTGGCGAACTCACTCCCGGAGCCAACGGTGATTTGTCCGCGTCAGTGAAACGCATGCAAGACAGTAGCCATCAGCTCGTTGTGGTGGCGATGTTGGATCCTCTGGGAAATCCACACGCGGTATATCCAGACAGTCCATCCCACCGAGCAACCGTTCAAACCATCATGGACTTATCAAAGAAAGATGCGATCGATTCTGACCTGTCTCCGAGTGTACTGGTTCAGATCACCCATCCGGAAAACGAAGAGGCCATGGAAGTTACCGGATCGATTGTCAGCGCCAGTGGCGCCGTGGGACCGATGGCACAAAAATTTCTAATCGTAACCACGCACGAATCGTATCACGATTTGTGGCAGTCTGCGGTGGCGTGGTTTACCGCGATTGTATTGACGTTCGCCATGCTGGGGTGTGGATTTGTAAAATTGTGGTTTGATCGCAGAATCGCCGAACCCCTGCGCGAAATGGCTACCAAGGTTTCCAATCCGTTTGTTCCGCTGACGCATTTGCCGACACTGGAAGCCGGTAAGTGGCATGAAACAGCTCACATCGCCCATCAATACGAAGTGTTAATTCAGCGAGCGGCGCATAGTGATATCGAAAAACGCAAGTTGGAGATGGAAGCCCAGCGAATGATCCGCAATCAGGAGGAGGGATTCGATCGCAAGCTTCGACGTGCACAGGACAAAGCGACTACGG
>CBDTZI010000183.1:0-7076 GCA_965364865.1 uncultured bacterium
CCTTCAGCTCGCCTGTGAAAGTTTGATCGAAGCCAAGCCCGAAGATTGGCAGGATCGATTCTTATCGTTGATTCCAAACCTGCCTACCGGAAAATGCAACTGGACCACCTCCAAACTGCTGGAAGCGGGAAAAACCACCGAGGATCTTGAGCCGGTGGTGCAACAGATTCTGGGTCAGGCGATTCCACACTTTGACGCCTTACTTTGGCTGTGGGATGGCCCCAATGAAAACGCGCTTATTGAAAACATCACACCGCTGAGTATATTGACCACCATTATGCGTGCTTTGGATCAATGCCGACTGAATGAAAAAATCTCCAGAGACACCGTCAGAACCATTTACGCACGGATTCGTTCGGTAATCGCAGCCAGAAAATATGAACGATTTCTGCAACTCATCAACAGTATCGATGCGGGGATGGCCGGTGCGCTACGATCACAAATTATTAGACTCGACGCGTTTGGCATCGCCGTGAAAGAAGATTTGATTAACCACATTCTGGATCATCACGCCCCTACCGATATCGTGATCGATAAAACACCCATCTGGGCCGAGACTGATACGATCTACGCGACCCACGACGGATTCAGAAAAAAGAAAGACGAAATCGATCATCACGTGAACGTCAAAATGAGGGAAAACGCCAAAGCCATTGGCGAAGCCGCCGAAAAAGGCGACTTAAGCGAAAACTCTGAATACAAATTTGCATTGGAAGAACGCGACTTGCTACAAGCAAGATTGATACTCATGAATGAAGAAATGAGCATCGTCCAGATTCTCGAACCCGATGCGGTGGTGACCGATCACATCAGCATTGGCACCCGTATTGTTTTTGAGCGGGAATCCGACAACCTTAAATATGAAATGATCTTTTTGGGTCCGTGGGAGGGAGATTTGGAAAAAGGGATTTTCAATTACAAATCCCCGCTCGCTCAGACTTTGATGGGTAAGAAAATCGGCGAGATGATCGAGTTTGATCATACCGGCGCTCAGGGATCCTATAAAATTATTGAAATCCATAATGAAATGGCGATGTAATTTCAACGCCGCATGATTCCCCTCCCATGTTTTAGAGACTGCTGATGAACGTCGCACTGATAGGCTTACCCCAATCCGGTAAATCCACGGTATATTCAGCTGTAACCGGCAGACCCATCGACCCGTACGCACAACCCGAGATCAATCGAACGATGGTCAACGTACCCGACGAACGCCTTGCCTTTCTGGCGTCACTCTGGAACCCCAAAAAAATCGTCGAAGCCATGATCCAGTTTGTCGACATTCCCGGCTGTTCATTGGCCGATGCGAAGGGACAGGAGGATTGGCGCAAACTTCTACCGGAGGTGCGCAAAGCCGATTTGCTGGTGGTCGTAGTGCGTGATTTTGAAAACGCCACCGTCCCCGCATACAAAGATCGCATTGAACCGAAGAGCGATTTTGAAGCGGTGTGGGAAGAACTCATCTTCGCCGATCTGGATACGGTCACCACGCGTACCGAACGACTGGAAGCCGCTTCAAAAAAACCGACCAAAACCCAGGAGGCGGACAAACGGGAGATGGCTATTCTGTTGCGATGCAAAGACGCCCTCGAAGCGGAGCAGCCTCTATCCACCGTCATCCAGACCGAAGAAGATCGCCGACTCGTTTCGAACTTTGGCTTTCTAACCGAAAAGCCGCTGGTTTGCGTGCGTAATGTTTCCGACGACCAGGCCACCGACGCCCAGGGACTGGATGTGGGCCACGTTGTCGAGTCCCTGGCACTCAGCGCATCCATCGAGGCAGAAATCGCATCACTCGACTCGGAAGATCGCGTCGCTTTTTTGCAGGATTTCGGCCTCGAATCTCCCGCACGGGATAGATTGATCCGCGTCTGTTATACCGGTGTGGGCATGATCTCTTTTCTGACGATGGGCGATGATGAGGTTCGCGCGTGGAGCGTCACCAAAGGCAGCTCAGCCTTAGAAGCATCGGGCAAGATTCATACGGACATCGCCAGAGGATTTATTCGCGCGGAAACCATCGCCTACGCCGACCTGGTTGAACACAAAGACGTAAAGGGTGTCAAAGCGTCCGGCAAGGTGCGTAAAGAGGGTAAAACCTATATCGTGCAGGACGGAGATATCCTCAATATCCTCTCCAGTGCGTAATCATGGCCCGCTATTGATGTGTATGATATTTCCACATGTACGTTATTTTCCGTATTTGAATTCAATGAAGACCTGAGCCGCGGGCTTTAGCCTGCTCGGAGGTACGATTATTTGTTATTTTCCTGAACTGCAGGCTTTAGCCTATGTGGTCGTGCGGTCTTCGTGCTTGGATTGAAAGATTACGCATATTCACTTAGAATATATACGATGGGTCCGTAGTTTCCTCATTGAGACATCCGGGCTACAATGATTGAAACGGAAGAATTCGGAAATCTAATTTCTTCATTCTGAATTCGTAATCCGGGGCGTGGCGCAGTCTGGCTAGCGCACTTGACTGGGGGTCAAGAGGTCGCAGGTTCAAATCCTGTCGCCCCGAATTAATAAACCACTAAAAACAAAGGACTTGCGTCACAACTTGGCGTGAATCCTTTTTTCACAAATACCCTTCCAGCCCCACCCCTCGGCCACCCCGTTGCAAAAGGGTAGGATATGAGTTTACGAGCCCCAACAGATTGAGAGTACCTTATGTTTCTAAGAAAACGAGCCGGCGGCATTTATACCCTTGCATGGAAATGGAAAAGTAAGCCCTTCATCAAGTGACTCGGCACCAAGGATACGCTGAAATTCCAATTATGGCATCAAACAATAAGCATAATACAACGATCATTGTCCAATTTCAATTCGCAAAATCGGTTAGGAAATACCTGATTCATTTAGTTATCTTGTACATCTATTAGCAAACTAATGAGGTGTCACGAATCGTGAGTGTGCCGGCAATTAATAGTAATATAATTAAAGTAATAATACCCCATTCACTTACGGTTGGGATGTTTGTAAGACCCGTCTCTATCAATTCACCGGAACCCAGCAATTGAATGTTTGCACCTTCGTTTATCAATGTATTGTAGTAAAAATTCGAGTTTTGTAGATTGATTGTTACTCCCTCGCGTAGTATAAGTCGATCAACATAAATTGCGTCTGGATCAACACCTCCGTGATTTGGAAACTCATCAACAATATCCACATTTGCACCGCGTGCAATTTCGAGCGTATCAAATGCAAAATTCGCTGAAAAGCCATCAGCAACAATTCCAAGATCGCGACTGGCCGCTTCGATCACTTGTGTAGCTGTGGCGACTATGGCTGCTGAAAAACTGGGTTGAACAAAAATAATCTTACCTGAAAGATCGAAACATTCCGGGCACGTACTATGGTTCACAAAGCTTCCGCCGATTTCAATAGCTGAGGAAGATGTATGAACAAACTGCACACCACCCTGAAGTATCAAGTTTCCTTCGATACGTAGAACAGCAAAATCTTTGATACGAAGTATTGGTGGTGTTTCGCCACCGGCAACGGTCCCTGAACTCGATACCATGTTTTGACTACAGAATCCACACACTACACAATCTTCACTGGCGTCCAACACAACGTCACCCATGATATATGCCTCTGACGTGCTTCCTAACGTCATTTCACCCGCAATAGGCTCACCACATTTGGATGATACTCGTATTCCATCAGCTTCTACGATGACCTCCGGAGTTGGTTGTTCCACGACGCCTGCTACCATTCCAGCTAATGATGAAGATGTAACATTGGAAAATACACCACCACTTTCGATGTTAATAATACCTGGCTTAACTTCGATAATTCGTCCATTTCCAACGGTCATCACACTTTGCTGAAAAGTGTTGGATCGAATCAAAAGACCTCCGGGCTTGGACACGTCAAAATCTTCATCCGTCAATCCCATAACACTCAGTACAGTACCGCCTTGAAGACGAAGCGTATCGACTTCTACCCTCAGATCCAGTTCTACATTACTAAAACCAACTGTCACGCTTTCACGATCAATCAAATCCAGGTTGTTGGGTACCTCATCATCATCCCAGTTCTCCGGTGTGCCCCAGTTATCATCGAGACCTTCGCCATCATAAAACACACACTCATCTGGAATACCATCCAAATCCAAATCTTGAGAGGTTCCAGCTGTGATGTCACAACCGTCCGGAATATCGTTTAAATTACAGTCGTCGCAGGAAGGTAAGTCGGCACAGTTTTCGATGTCACATTCGTCAGGCGTACTATTAGTGTTGCAATCCGGATCACCTAGCAGTGGTAGGTCGCAATCGCCTTGCGTTTGAATGCTAATTCTGGAATCTTTCGGTTGCATCTGGTGGAGACGACTTGAATCTTGCGCATAACAAACAGCATATAGATCGACGATTCCAACGATCGTGATGATGATCATAAAATAAGTAACGAAACCATGACCATCCTTCCGTTGTGATTGACAATTTTGAATATTTATCCGGTTTAATATTTTCATCGTAATAGTCGTTCCACTTCATCTCTTAGTTCTATAAGCTGTCGTTCAGTATCGAACCACAGCAATCCCCGTTCGGTTGAAATCGTATAACCTTCTTCAGTGATATGATCCGGCCACGTCTGATCGGCCAGTTGCAAATGTGAATGTGCTTTATCCCATTGTTCAAGCTCTGCATTTGCGATAGCGATGATCAGATGAACGTAGGTGGGCTCATCATTCAAAGACAACGCTTTTTCAGCGTGAAGGATGGCTTTGTCGAATTCCTGGTTACGCAACATAGCGATGGCTGCGGTCCGTTCCATTCGTGGATCAGATACTCTTTGATCCAACGCTGTTTGGATATTGCGTAACGCTGCCTTAACATCATATACTGCATCGATTTCCAAAAGAATTTTAGCCCGCATCAGATAGAGTCGCCACCCAGGCTCCCGTTTATCATCAAATCCACGTTTGATGTGATCAATCGCATCAGCGTTACCTTGCATACATTCGAAAGAGGCTAGGTCCTGCCAGGCAAACCACGCGGGGGTATTTGTTTCATCAGCCAGTTCCGCAGCCAATCGTAAATTGGTTTCACCAGAAATATCATCACCAGCTAACCATTGCACTTCGGCAAGATTATTGATAGATGCGATACGTTGTAAGGGAGGTGCCTCTTCGATTCCTATAGCTGTTTGATACGAAATAATGGCTTCAGGATATGCTTGAAGTTTTTTAAGGATAACGCCTTTGACGTTCCACAAACCGGCGTTTTTGGGTGTCTGCGTCAGGGCTTGGTCCAGATAGTCGTTGGCCTGCCATAATAATTCCGGATCACCAACGGACTGTTCGTTGTATTGTTCTTTCAATGTGATTGCTAAATTTCCTAGTACACGAACGTTATTCGGTTCCAGCTCTAATGCAGATAAATAAGTTTGCGTAGCCGTATTCCATCGATGATCTTTTTGTTGAGAAAGCCCCTGATTAAGGTACTCTGTAACCTGCTCATGTGTTCGTGCGGAATAATAACCACTTATTATTTGTCCGAGTGTGATCGCCAGTAATAATATAGCTGTTGAACTGATCACAGCTATTCGATGTCGTTTGATCAATCGTCGCGCAGTAGTCGTGATCGCTGGTTTTTGTGCGGTAATCTTGCGATCTTCTAAATAAGAGAGAAGATCGTCCGCCATATCTTTCGCTGTGGCATATCGATTTTGCGGCAACTTCTCCAGTGCTTTCAGACAAATCACTTCGAGATCATGAGGTACATCTGCTACGTATTTTCGCGGCGAAGTGGGATCCTTGCCAATGATCGCAGCAAGCAATAGATGATCTTTCTCATCCTGAAAAACATATTGCAGCGTGAGTAATTCATACATCGTCGCACCCAGCGAATAAATATCAGATCGCCGGTCGATCGGAACACGGTTTCCCAGCGCCTGCTCGGGACTCATGTACCGTAGCGTACCCATAATGGCGCCAGTTCGTGTGATATTTTCCTCGTGGTCATTCATGACCAATCCAAAATCGGCAATCATGATTCTGTTTTCATTGGAAACAATCAGGTTGCCCGGTTTGAGGTCACGATGAACAAGGCCTTGCTCATGAGCCAGATGAATTCCGTTTGCGACAGCATACATCCATTCTGCAGCGCGTTTGAAATAATCACGAGTGAATGGTTTTTCGATATATTGCGATGATGCCGATCTAGGTTTTTCCAAAGCAGACGATACTGGGATTTCAAATTTTGGTTCGGATTCTTGTGGAACGCTCGAATATCCATTTTCTTTTTTTAATTGACTTAGGATTGCGTTTAACGGTGCGCCACGAATCAGTTCCATTGCATAGTAATAACATTCATCGTTTCGACCAAAATCATAGACCGGGACAATATTTGGATGTTGAAGTTTCGCAGCTGCGGATGCTTCTCGTTTAAAGCGTTCGACGATCGTGGGGTCAGCGGAGGTGAACATCGCAGGTAGCACTTTTAATGCAACTTCTCTACCTAACGGCATTTGTTTTGCACGATAAACAATCCCCACACCACCATGCCCGAGAACATCCAAGATTTCATACGAAGGGATGATCGGAAATCCGGTACGCCTGCGTTGAAGATCCTCATTTTGATTAGACGAACGAATCACATCTTTTGAAAGATCACGCACGGATTTTTGATTCGACGAAGAAATCATCCGTTGTTGCACAAATTGTTCAGCCTGCGAATCCTCATTCAATAGGATTTCTACTTCCGCCCGTAGTGCAGGATCATCACGGCATAACCGTTCCAGACTGGTGGTCTGATCTTCCTGACTCAGATCACACACCGCCAGGAAAAGACCCGTGATTTGATTATGCTTATCCGATGATCGACTCATGGCTTCCTAGTTGTTGTCCGAGCCAACATAAAAGAGTGACTACAGCCTATATATACATACGATCTATTCAGTAACGCGAGAAAACAGGTAAACAGGGCTAAAAAAAACCGATCAATCGCGCTGCCAATATCAAAAATAGTACATACCGCAGGTAAAAATGAAGGAAAACAGACTAATTCAAATGTTATCGCTGCATCCGAACACGTAACCAGGCCCGGGCTATCCGCCAGTCATTTTTA
>CBDTZI010000184.1:0-7042 GCA_965364865.1 uncultured bacterium
GTAGTTGTTGAAGATAGGCGTTTCGTGCAAAATCGATGAGACCAACCTTGTCATCCGCTGGGATGTCCTCGGTGGAATAACGAACGAATGATTCCTGAAAATCCTGTAGCTCCTGCACGCTGTGTGAACGGTCCATCAGATACATCACGGTCAGGTCCTCGTTGCGACGAACCGTTTCGATTCGAGCCAGACAACAAGCGATGAGAATGATAAGTATACTTCGAACAATCAAAGCCATCACGCGGCGTACCGGTTCCAAACCGGCCAGACTGCGCAGGGATGCGACAACCAGGAAGGGAACCAAAGCGCACAACCACATCCACTGTGGTTGCTCAAACGCGAAAGGTAGTGCGATCGCCATCATGTTCATGGTTTAATTATTTGTATCCGGCTGTTCAGTGAATCCACAATATAAATCCGATCCTCTGGCCCGTAGGTCGCACCCCAGGGTGCAAAAAGTTCGCCCGGTTTTCGGCCACTATGTCCCCAGGTTCGTAAGGATTGTCCTTCTTTAGAGAACCATTGTAAACGGTTGCCTTCATATTCACAGATTAAGACGTCGCCATCGGGCGTGATGTCCAGGTCGTAGGGATATTTCATCTCACCCGGTTCGCTGCCAAATCGACCAAAGATCGATAAGACTTCGCCATCCAGAGTCATGCGTACAATTCTATGGTTGCAGGAGTCGGCAATCCACAGAGTTTGTTCGTCGTCGATGTCAATCCCGCTGGGCCGACTGAGCCGCAATCCTTGAATGGGTGTCTCACCCAGTGTTTTTACAAACTGTAAATCCGGTGACCATTTGGTAATGCGATCGTTTCCCTGATATTCACTGACGTAAATGAATCCTTCGGCGTCGAAGGCGATGTCGGTGGGAAGTTGGAATTCTCCGTCGCCTACCCCTTCGCGTCCAAACTTGCTGAGAAAATGGCCGTCGCGATCAAACACCATCACCCGGCTATAGTGCGTATCTGCAACAAAAAGTCGGCCGTCGGGATGGAAAGACAGCCCGACCGGTTTGCCCATTTTGGTGTCGGGCATGTGCCAAACCGATTCAAACTCACCGTCCGCGTTGAAGCGTTGGATTCGACCGTTTTTATCTACGACAAATACGCTGCCATTTTTTTCGGCGGCGATCGCGCGAGGATAGCTGAACTGTCCGGATCCAAATCCCACGCCACCGAACAGGCCGATGACTCTGCTGTCAGAAGTCGACGCGGGGAGTGCGCGAACAATAAATCCGATCATTAACGGGATGAGTATCACAATAAAAATGATGATGTATCGTTGTCGCATGAAAAATAGTTATTCGCTTATTTTTCGGAATCAGTTTGATATTTTACATCGTCCGAACAAGGGAATTCGCAATCGAATGAGAACGGTCGATTTAATTCTCAGAGCCATTCTTTGTTGTCGAAGTATTTGACGATTCTTTCCCTTCATCCTGATCTTCGCTTTGAGATTCCGAGTCGTTCGATTTATTTTGGTTCAATGAGCGTTTCATGTTGGAAAAATAATTTTTAACCGCCTTGTGATACTGACGAGGGATGCGGTCGCGATTGATTCGATCGCTGGCATCACGCTCGCCCGCAGAAACCACTTCAGTAACCGAAGAAGATATTTCTCCCTTAACCTGTTCGCCTTCAAAAAGAAATTGACCGATGATCGCGCCCTTGCCGGTGTGTACTTTTCCTCTTTCCACCTTAAACCCGACGTTGGTTAGTTGTTCCGGCGCCAGACCGCCGCGACCTTGCCCCTTTTTACCCATGCCCGATCCTTTACAGGCGCTGCAAGACTTTCCTCCTTTTTGGCCTGTGCCCTTACATTGGCCGCATGACTTGCTTAGATCGTTTTTGGTGTTCTGTAAGGAGTTCAAAGACGATTCCATCTGTGCCATTTCCTGTTGCAACTGTTCCAGCTCGGAAAGTTGGCCACCCGCCATTGACAACGCCTCACCTGCGTCACTCATCTGGCCAGCCTGCGCGGACTTGGCCCCTTGTTTCATCGCCTGGGCCATCTGTTTGGCCATGCCTCCCGCCTGCTTTTGTTGCTGAAGCTGTTTGGCGAGTTTTTCGATCTTTTTCTGATCCATCCCCTTTTCTGCGAGCTGTTTTTTGAGTTGGTCGAGGTCTTTTTTGGTTAGATTCTCCAACAGTCGATCGATATCCTCTTTTTTGAGCCCCGCCTGCTGTAATTTTTTCTTCATTTTTTCATTGCTGGCGAGTTTTTCCAGTTGCTTGGCCAGTTGATTGAGTTGGTTGCTCAATTTGTTGACCATCTCTTTGTCGTCCTCTGCCTTGAGTGTAGCCAGCTGCTCTTTGATGGATTCGATTTCTTCCTTGGCGGTTTTGTAATCCGCTTTGGACAGCGCTTTGGCCAGCTTCTGAGTGGGGGTGTTTGCCGACTGGGGTGTTTTTAAGCCCCGCATCATTCTGCGCATCGCCTTCATTTTTTCATACTGCGCGCTTTGTTTCTTTTGTTTGATGGCGTCGGTTAAGCTGTCGATTTTTTTGATCGCTTCGTGTCGTAAATCGCCCGGCTTGGTCAAGTTGCCGCCGACTTTTTTGTTCAACCCTTCGATTTTGTCACTGAATTCTTCTAATGCCGGTGTGGTTTCTGTGAGCTCTCGCACCGCCTGCATTTTTCGTTTGACAGCGACTTTTTCCTGTTTCAGGATTTCGGATTGTTGATCTGACTGGGTCGCCTCTGTTGATTTCAGCAAGCCGGGTGTAATCAAAAACATCAACGCCGCAAGGACAATAGATCCCGCAGACATGGCAAGTGAATTGGGGGTTGTCAGTTTGATATGCTGCCGGGCAGAAATTGACGAGCTGATTTTTTCCGCGTCCATCACGACCGCCTGAGCAAACGGATCCTGATTGTTCACGCAATACTGGCCGCTACTCAATCGCTCACGTAGACCTGCGGCATCGTCCAATGTAGCCGCTGCGACAGAAGAATTTTCACGCTGCAACACGGTACGAATGATCGAACCGAGAAGGGCAGTTCCACCAAACCCGGCCCCGATCCACATCATAGGCATTGCAATGTCAAAAAGCCTCTGTACCAATACCACCAAAGCAAATGCGAAGGAGACGATCGCGAGCATCAGGCAGATGTTGTGTAACCAGCGATTGAGCCATAATCGGTGCTGCGCCGATCGGATTTGCTGTTCAAGATGCGTCATGGGTATTGCCTCCTGATACGTGATTGTAAAAATCCAGAAGCGGTGAAAAGGTTAAACTGTTCACGCCGCCAGACTCGACAGACCCGCCGCACAGCCAATCCTCGGCTGATTCCGGCCTGTCAATCGCTTAGCATCATATACCATCGTATCCCATCGGATGGGTGTGGACAAATCCATCTCTAATTTTGTTTCTACCATTTCGTGAATTTATGCTACAATGGGCTTATATCGGGCTGATCTTGAGGTCTAAAAATTAACTTTGGCGATCAAAATAGTATGAACCAATCGATCCACGACAATATTATACAAAACGAACCGTGGGTAGATGATCTACCACGTCGTAGTTTGACCCAATTCTGTCCACGAAGCCCCGTCGTGCGTTATACCGCTTTTATATATACGTTGATTTTTTCATTTGGTTTGGCAATTGCGCAGGAAAATTCAGAGCCACTCCCTACAGCACACGATCAACCAGTCACCGAAAATTCTGTTGTTGTCGTAGAGGGGCAGATTTTGGATTATATGGGCGGCGGCCAACAAGGTGTGACCGTGACCGTAAATCACATAGGTGAGAAGGATCAATCGGGCGAAATGGTGAAAGGTGAAATTGTCGCGTCCACCACCACAGACCAATACGGAGATTTTTCGATCGAGGTCAATGAAGAATTGCACGGCGACTACTTTGTAACTTTTTCAAAGTCAACATTTACCGATCTCATCAAGGAAGTGCATCTGGGCCATGATGATACTCCGGTTTTCATCTCGGAAATTCTGGAGGGGGCGTTGTCATTGTCCGGTCTGGTGATTGATGACAAAACGAACAATCCGATTGCGAATGTATTGGTCACCTTCAAAACGTATGGCCGAGACATCGAAGAAAAAACCAACGAGCAGGGCAAGTTCACGATTCAAGGGTTAACGCCCGGTGCTGGAAATTTAGTGGTCGAGTTCGACGGATATGGCCGGGAGCAGGAAACGGTTCATGATATTCAAGACGAAAATATCGTCATGATCTCATTAAAACCCGAGCGCATCGTGCATGTTGTTACGCTCGACGAATTTGAGAAACCTCTTCAGGGAGTTACGGTCGAATGTTACGATCGACCGCGCGACGACTTTAGAACATTAATCACGGACGAGAAAGGGTCAGCTACGTTTACCGGAATCCATTTCGATGCCGATTCACTTTCACTGAGAATCACTCACGACGATTTTGTCTCGTCCAGCGAGTTTGATGAGCGTATTGAATTGCCCGATGAGAAAATTGAAACGACTCATCGACTTATTTTGACCCGAGCCGGAACCATTACAGGTCAATTGCTCGATATGGAAAGTGGAAAACCTGTATATGGTGCTCGCGTGATGACGGGGGATGAATATACCGACGATTCGCCGCGAGACTGGAGCAGCGACGAAGGTCGGTTCACAATTACCGGCATATCACCGGGGCGCATTGCGGTCACGGTGCATATTTCTGGTTACGCACCAGCCTTAAAAGTGGTTGACGTCAAATCCGGTGAAACCACCAATCTCAATCTCAAGTTACGAAACGCGATGACACTTTCCGGCGTTGTAGTAGACGCAGATGGTAAGCCGGTGCGTGGTGCGTTTATCGAAACGACGAAATGGCGCGGTCGCACAACCTTAAACTTGCGATCCATGTCAACCAATCTTGGAAAATTCGTCATGGAAAACGCACCGACGGATGAATTTGAAATTTCGGTTCGCGCTGCCGGGCATAGCCGGTTACAAAAAACGGTCAAAGCTGGCGGTAGTGAACCGGTCACGATCAGGCTAATCAGAAATTCTCGACCCGGTGGACCTTCCGGCCCGGACCTTGCCAACGAGGGCAAACCCGCTCCAGATTTTTCACTCACCAGCATGGACGGTAAGTCGCTTAAACTCAGCGAGTTAAAGGGTAAGTTTGTGTTGCTGGATTTCTGGGCGACGTGGTGTGCCCCGTGCATTGAGGAAATGAACGAGCTTATTAAGGTTTATGAAAAGTACGGTTCACGCGAAGATTTCGTGATGATCGGAATCAGCCGGGATATGGATAAACCATCGTTAAAAGCTTTTCTCAAGCGCAACCAAAAAATCGTTTGGCCACAGGTCTATGGCGAAGAGGGTGGCGTGTCGGATGCGGTGAAAAATTATGGCATCACATGGATCCCCCGTATTTTTCTGATCTCAAAAGAGGGAATGGTCGTCGGTAAAGATTTACGCGGCGAAACAATTCTTGAGCGGATCGACGAGTTACTGACTCAAAAGGCGCAAGCAGATCAAAGTTCGAAAGAGGTTCAAGGCCCGAAGGGGCTTCAAACCTCGAAGGGGTCAGAATGAACGAGTCTGGCCAAGCCATGATGGATTCCGTTGTACCGCCGCGCCCGGTGGATTCACTGCAACCCGATCATGAAAACGCCGTGCTGGCGATCGTCGCATTGGATCAGAACAGAATCGCGGACGCGAAACATCATGTCGAATTGATTCCGGAAAAACCCCTGTTGAATCGTGCATGGAAAATGTTATTGATTGGCCGAGTGTCGATGGAACAATCTCAACCCGTTGAAGCGGAATCCTCTTTTTTGCAATCCGCGGCGCTGGCGTTTATCGATGAAATGGGGGCGGGGAAAGATCGTATACAACAGGCCAATCAACTTCGCCTGTGTGCGTGTGCGCTGCATTTCGCAGGTCGCGTACTGCGTCGACGAGATAAACCCGCCGACGCCCATCAAACCCATCTGTCCTCGTATCATTTGCGCGAAAAGCATGGCTCAATCGATGAACTCTCGGAGACTTCGATCGAGTTGGGTTTGGATTTGGACCTCATTCGTAAATACGAAGACGCTCGAGTGTGGTATCACAAAGCCGTTGATCTCGCCAGGCAATCGCGGTTCGACCCTCTGCAGAAACAGGCGATCGCCTGGACGCATTTGTCTAATAATTTTGCGGAGTGTGATCAGTGGGTGGATGCGGTAGACGCCGCTCGCAACGCGCGCAACGCATGGGTAGAACGCGACGCATCGGATGTGTCGGTCGCCCAGGCGGAATTAACGCTCGGCTCGGCCCTACTAAAATTTGCAGCATGTCTGCGCGAGAAAAACGATGAACAGTCCGGCGCGATTCTGGAGGAATCGCTCAATCGTCTCAACGAAGCCCATGAATCACTGCTGGCGTTTGGCCCGGACCACGCAGCGGATACCCACTGGTGCAACGAGCAAATCCAGTTCGCACAGCAGTTGCAAGCGGCTAGGGTATCCTGAGTCGCGCACATCTATTTTAATGCGATAAATAGTCACTCGTCGCGCTATTCGCCTTCAAAAGATGATTGCGGTAGACTGTCCGGCGATAGTAATAAGGAGTGATACGGTTGGCCTATTCAGATTTACAAACATTTATCGCCGAATTGGAAAAACGCGATCAGTTACGACGGATTTCGGTCGAGGTGGATCCGATTCTGGAGATTTCTGCGATTACCGATCGCGTCTGCAAGTCCCCAGCGGCAGGAAATGCACCACCGCCCAAAACCGATCTGCTACGCGGAAAAAACGGCGGCCACGCGCTGTTGTTTGAGAACGTGACAGGTTCAGATATACCCGTGGCGATCAATCTGTTCGGCAGTTACGAACGGATGCAACTTGCGCTGGGCGTGAACGATTTTGAAGAGTTAGCCGACCGCGTACAACAACTCATCAAGCCGGAAATGCCCACCACATTGATCGACAAGATGAAAAAACTTCCTCAGCTGGCGAAGTTAGCCAGCTTCGGCCCAAAAGTCGTCAAGCGGGGCATGTGTCAGCAAGTGGTCCACACCGACGATGCGAACCTGTTCGACTTGCCCATCATTCAATGCTGGCC
>CBDTZI010000185.1:0-7036 GCA_965364865.1 uncultured bacterium
CCTTGTTCATTTTGGGTAAGTTTGCCGGCCTCTGTGGAGCCTTGATGACCGCCTATTACCTCAACTTTCTGGTGTTCATACTGGTGGTCAGGCACGGCGTGATGATGAACAGCTCGGACCCCTGGGACGCTCCCGTGCTGATCCTCGGCCTCGGCAGCTTGTTTCTGTCCTTTGGGGCGGCAGCATTTTGCAATTATTTTTACTCAAAACACTTCACCACGACCATGCTGGCGATTCTGGCTCCGATGATGACGCTGTCGGTGCTGGTGATCGGAAAATTCGACGAACATTGGGATGTGATCCCCTTCGGCAGCAATTATGTAGGTGGTCAGATCGTGATCGCCGCGTTTTTAGTATCTCTGGTTGTGCTGATCACAGCTGCGGTGGCGCTGGCAGCTTCGACACGATTTGGTCAGATGATGACGCTGGTGATTTGCACCGCCGTTCTCGCGCTGGGGGTCACCGCAGATTATTCCTTTGGTCAACACTCAGAAACTTCGATGGCGGCGGCGATCGCCTATCGAGCGGTACCCAACATCGGCCCCTTCTGGATTATCGACGGACTGATCGCGGGCACAGAAGAAACCGTAGTCTCATTTCAATATGTTGGTTATGTATCGTTGTATGCGATATTGCTGGTCATTGGGGTGTTGAGCCTGGCTGTGGCGATGTTCCAAAAACGCGAAGTGGGTTAAGACAAATCGAAAAATCAAAAGTCGAAACGTAGGATGTAACGTCGAAATGTAGGGTCCGCTGTGCGGACCATTCAAAATTCAAAAAGTCGAAATTTTACCACCAAGTTGAATCGCATAGTGACGAAATCCCGATCCATCGGGGACACCAAGAAAAACCAAAAAGTGGAAACGTCGAAATGTTTTAGTGGGGTGGCATGACTAAGCGTAGCGCCGCCATGTTTTTCCGAACCGCGCCCGTAAGGAAGCGGCTAAATCATTCGCCGGGGATAAACCCCGGCGCTATATTATTCCCCCAACCAGGGCATGAGAGAGCGGACGTTTTCGCCGGCTTGTTCGTAGGTCGTGTTCACATCGGCGTCGTGCAGTTGATGAAATTTTTCGCCACCACTTCGGTGTTCCTCTATCCACTGCTTCGCAAACTCCCCGCTGCGAATTTCATCAAGAATTTTTTTCATCTCATCACGCACAGACTGATTAATCAACCTCGGCCCGCGCGTTAAATCGCCGTATTCCGCGGTGTTGGAGATCGCATCGCGCATCTGAGAGAGACCCCGCGTGTACAACAAATCCACCACCTGCTTGAGTTCGTGTACACATTCGAGATAAGCGAACTCCGGCTCGTAACCGGCTTCGACCATCGTTTCAAACGCGGCTTTGGTCAGCGCCGCTACGCCGCCACACAACACCACCTGCTCGCCAAACAGATCCGTTTCCGTTTCGCAGGCGAAGGTCGTTTCAACCAACGCCGCTCGCATCGAACCGATCCCCGTAGCCCAGGCCTTCGCGGTCTCTTTGGCGTGACCACTCACGTCCTGATGGATCGCCATGAGTGCGGGCAGGCCTCGGCCTTCCATGTACAAAGATCGCAACAGCGTACCCGGCCCCTTCGGCGCGATCATAATGACGTCCACATCCGCAGGCGGTTTGATAAAATCAAACCGAATGTTAAATCCATGTACAAATCCCAGCGTCTGAGAAGCTTGCAGCGACGGCGCAATTCGTTCACCATAAATATCCGCAGCCGACTCATCCGGCAGCGTCAAAATGATCAAGTCCGCATCCACGATCGCCTGTTCGATGGGTAGCGGTATCAACCCATCCACAACCGCGCGATCCGCACTGGCTCCCGGTCTTTGCCCGACGCTCACCTGCAACCCGGAATCGCGCAAGTTCAGCGCGTGCGCCCGGCCCTGATTGCCGTAGCCGATGATCGCAATTTTTGATTGACTCAGCGGCGACAAATCCGCGTCGCCTTCACGATATATAGTTAATGCCATGCGTATTCTCCACGTTAAATTGATTCATCGATACTTCGATCATAAAGGACGGCGCTACGCAAAACACTGGCGGACAAGCCGCCAGTGGCACCCGGTCCCGCTGTGTTGTGATTCCCATCTCGACACAACCTAAAACACCGGCGGACTTACCGCCAGTGGCACCCGGCGTTCGATCGATAGCCTGGCCATGCCTATCTTCTCACAATCAGATTCAGCCGATTCAAAGGGTGCGTTGCTTTTGTTCCCATCACCAATGATAATAGCCCATCCCATTCGTATCCAGTAAATCGCTTTGGTGAGTTTGTTATGCAGCCTGAAACAGAACAATTACACGGTCGGTTGGTGTCAGCCCTTGAATCAGAGGGCGAATCACGCCTGGTTAAGATTCTCACTGACGCCCGAGCTGCGGACATCGCCGAATCGCTCGATCTGCTCAAGGATGAGGAACGATCGCGCATCATCTTCGCACTCCCCCCGCACACCGCCGCTGAGGTGGTGATCCTGCTGGACGAAGCGGTTCGTGGTGACGTGGTTGACGATCTCGATCCCGAATCGTTGGCTGAGTTTGTTGCCGAGCTTCAACCCGACGACGCAGCTGACATGCTCAGCGAGATGGATCAGGAGGACGCGGAAGAAATCCTCGAGCACATGGAGGACGAGCAGTCTGAGAAGATCGAGGAGCTTTTAGAATACGACGAGGAAACAGCCGGCGGCATCATGACGCCCGACGTGGTGGCTGTTCCTGCGGACGCCACGGTAGCGGATGCGGTCGAATTGATACGCTCTGCGACGCAGGATGAAGACCTGAACGAAGTTTTTATCGTCGATACAAGTCGAAAGTTGATCGGCATTGTTCCGCTGCGGCGATTAGTGACCAGCGTATCCACCACCCGGCTAGCCGATTTGAGCGATCGTGATCCGGTCACCGTGATGGCGAATGAAGATCAGGAAGCGGTCGTTCAGATCATTCGTAAGTACGACGTGAGTGAGGTCGCGGTGGTGGACGAGCAAGGTCGGCTGTTAGGCCGCATCACCCACGACGATTTAATTGACGTCGTGGACGAAGAGGCTGCGGAAGACTTGTTTCGGATGGCCGGTACCGACCCGGCGGAGCTGGAGTCGTCCTCTGTGTTTCGGGCGATGTTGATTCGCCTGATGTGGCTGTTGCCGTGTATGTGCGGCATGTTGATGACCGCGTCGGTCTTGATGATCAGCGAGGGTAAGTTTAACCCCGTGCTCTTTGGGACGTTAGCTGCGTTCGCTCCGATGATCGGCGCGATGGGCGGTAACAGCGGGATACAGATTTCCACGATGATCGTTCGCGGTTTTGCGACGGGTGAATTGGTCTCGATGAAATGGACGCGTGCGCTGATGCGTGAAGGGCGGATCGCCATGATCATGGCTCCGATCTGCGGGGTAGCCGCGTTTGGACTGTCGTTTATGTCACAACCATTATTGCATTTTTTAGGGGTGGATACGAGCATGGTGCCCGATCAGTTTCGTTTTGCGCTCTCCGTGGGCATCGGCATGACCTTCGCCATACTGATGGCAGCCGTGCTGGGGATTTTATTGCCGTTTAGTTTTCGCAAACTCGGCGTAGACCCGGCCATCGCTTCTGGGCCATTGGTTACCACCCTCAACGACTTCTTTTCCGTCTCCATATATATGATCACCGCCATGCAAATCGCTAGGTAAAAATCGTATCTTACGCTTGACCATTTGCCCTATATTATTACAACCGTTACTCTATATATCAGCTTCACGGCCCAAATCGGGTTGAGCACATTTACAACTAAGAGAGTTTCACGATGCGTTGGATATCATCTGAAGAATCCGCACAAAACGCCGAGCCAAGCGTATTAGCCATAGTGGAAACGATTATTGCGATGGCGATCTCGCTCTGGATCGCGATGTATTTCGATACAGTTACACATATCATCATCGGGGCGTGTTTAGCACCCTTCTTACTGCTACGAACCGATGCTTCTGACAGGCTCGGAATGCGTTTCTGGTTAAAGGTATGGGGTTACTCTATTTTACTTATAGGTCAAGGATTAAATCGGACGAGAGTATATAAAACGATATTTATAGTCGCTATTCTAGGTTTTGTATTTGTACCCGTTCGGATCTTGGCGATTTTAGCAACAGTTATACAGAACCTCGTTTCTTGCATACGTGCAATTCCCCGTAACTGGCAACAAATTATCATTGCGACAGATTTTTTTATATCTCCGAAGATTCTCCATGAACCAAATGACACTGTTTCTTTTAATTATTCTCAGGTCGGAATTGATAAAAACAGATTCAGCACTTACCACATAGTCTTGAAGCTGAAGCTAATGAGAAGCGGATCTACATGGTTAGAATCTCTTACCTCATCATTTGCACTGCTATTATTTCTGCTTTCTTCTGGTATTCCTGCCCTCCTTTATCGTTGGTCGCTTAAATCCACCGCAATCATTTGGTTCCCTCTACTATGGGCATTGAATGCTGGTGGCAACAAACCACTAGATGCCAGACTCAAACTGTGTTTACGATCCGATCTTTTTCGCTGGCTTAAGTTGCCGATCTCAGTTACCGCGATTGGATTATTTATCATGAAGTTGTGTTACTGGAACCAACTTTCCAATATAGCTATACAATGGAACGAATCACTTTTCGGGCGTATTGTTACTATCTATGCAGGACCGGATATTATCGAGTGGTGGCAGTTTGCTACCGTACTCAATTCATTGATTGCGATCGGATTGTGGCTCTATATACGATCGTGCCTGCGTCACATTGAGGAAAATGCCCCAAGACCGGAAGCTAACGTGAAACGTATACTCACTGTGACACATTTCGTTGCGTGCATCTTATCTACGTATTCGATTGTGTGTGTTGCATATATGTACTGTATAGAGATGGGTAAGTGGAATCTACCACCTCTTGGAGGTAAACTGTTCCCGTGGTAGTAATCTTGATGGAATTTTTATCACCTTCCCGCTTCCTTACGGGCGCGTCTCGGAAACACTGGCGGTCAAGCCGCCAGCGGCACCCAAAATCTATATTTCCTTGGTGAGTTTGTGTCTTGGTGGTGAAAAAACAATGGTCCGCACAGCGGACCCTACTACTCGGCGCCTAAACGGCGGGGCCAATAGTCGTCGGGTGGGGGGGCGTCCTGATTGCCGTCGGGTCGGATGTGATCGAACAGCGTGTCTTTCTGCTTGTCATAAACAACTCGGCCATTGACCACAGTCCAGCGGACCAGCGTCATGTAATGCAACAGATCACCGTCGGTAATGGCGAAGTCCGCGTCCTTACCGACTTCGATCGAGCCAACGCGATGGTCGATGCCCAAAATTCTCGCAGCTCCGATGGTGATGGCTTCGATCGCAGCGTCCTGCGGTAATCCGCCACGCACCGCAAACGCCGCTTCCATATTCAGATGCAACAGATCGCGGCCCGCGAGTCCCCATGTCGTAATCGAACTGGTACCCGGGATCACCGCAACGGGTACGCCGTGTTGATGAAGGATGGCTGCGTTTTCGATGGAGGTACCGGTGGGGCGGTTGAATCGTTCGTTACGAAAGACCTGTCTACGCGGTGTGACCACAGCCGAGAGACCCGCTCGGGCCATCTGCGGGGCCACGGTCCAGCCTTCCATCGCTCCGCGAACCACGATCGAAATTCCATACTGATTGGCGAGTTCGCAAATGGCTAAAATGTCACCGGCTTCGTTGGCTTGCATCACAGCTACGGTTTCGCGTTTGATGAGTTTGTAAAGTTTTTTGTACTCGCCCTTGAGCCAATCTTTTTCCGGCTCTTCCGCTTCGGGGTCGGGGTCGGGATCGATTTTTTTCTTTTCGTTGTGCGTTTCGAGGTCGCGGATGTACTGGCGGACTTTCTCAAATTTTTCGCGCAGTTTGTGTCGAGCTTTGGGTTCGCGTGTGGAGTAGTTTAATTTTGTGAACAGTTCGCGTTTGACGATCATGTCGTCGGTCGAGCCGAAAGAGAGCTTGGCTGCGGTTTCTCCGCTCACGCCGGTGGTGATCCCGCCAGCCAGTGCGATTTCCATTTGCAGGGAATAAACGTTGGTGGTTTCGTCGGGTGGTTGAGAGCCGAGAATGTTACCGCCGGTGACGGCAACGAGGCCCGGGTAAATATGATAGCCGGTGGCGTCGAGTAGTTCGGTCTCTTCCGGCAATTCTACATGGGAGCCGATCTCGATGATTTTTCCGTTTTTGCTGAGGATGGTAACGTCGTAAAGATCGCCGCGGGTAACCGTGTGGACCACGGAAGCTTGAACCGCGGAGTAGCGATCCTTCTCTTCTTCTTCTTTTTCCTCTTCCTCTTTTTTATCCTGATCTTCTTCGTCGGATTTTTCGTCCGCTTTTTTCGATTCGTCAACCGGTTTTTCTTCGGGGGTGGGTTGGGGTTTGGGCGTAGGCTTGGGATCTTCGGCCAACACCGTCGAAGTCACAATCGAAAACAGCAGCCATAGTGATAATGTGATCAGTTTGTTCATGGTTTACTTCTTTTTTGCATCCCAGACGAATTTACCGAGGATCATAATGCGGCTGATCTTCGTGTGCGGGTCAAGCGGGTCGCCTTTGAAAAACAGCAGGTCCGCCTCTTTTTCTTTTTCAATACTTCCCAGCCGCTTGTCCAGTCCGATCGCGCGTGCGGGGTAGAGCGTTAATGTTTTGATCGCTTCCTCTTTGGAGAGTCCGGAGCGAATCATGTCGGCTAATCGGCTACGGATCCGTTGAAATTCTTCGCGGGAATCATTCCAGGGGACGACGGAAACTTCGCAGCCTGCCTGGGTCAGCTTGGCTACAAGGTTATATCGAAACGTGGTGTAGGGCAGGTAGTGAATCCTGGGTCGGATCATGATTTTCGCTTTTCGCTCGCCGAGCGTTTCGATGACGTTTTGGTAATCCGTGTAACGCGACGTTGCAAAATAGAAGCTGTGCGCCAGATCTTCGTAGGGCTTAAGCACGTCATCAAAATGATGCAGGTCGGACGCTTTGGTCAGTTGCACCGTCATGCGTGCGTCTTCTTTTTTCTGGATCAGATCAACCA
>CBDTZI010000186.1:0-7033 GCA_965364865.1 uncultured bacterium
GCATATCGCCGCCATGCTCGCCGCAAACGCCTAGTTTCAGATTGCTTCGACCCGCCCGGCCATTCGTCACCGCCCACTGCATCAACATCCCCACGCCATCGACATCCAGCGACTGGAATGGATCGTCGGCAAAAATGTTGTCTTTGTCTTCGTTCACATAGTCAGGCAAAAATCGACCTGCATCGTCGCGTGACAATGCCATCGTGGTCTGTGTTAAGTCATTGGTTCCGAAACTGAAGAACTCCGCGATGCCCGCCATACGCTCGGCAAGAATAGCTGCTCGCGGCGTTTCCACCATCGTACCAACCATGTATTTCAACTTGCTGCCGCGCTCTTTAATGATCGAATCCGCCACCGCACGGGTACGGTCGACCAGAATGGAAAGCTCCTTATCGTCGATGCTGAGGGGGATCATAATTTCGGGAAAAACTTTGGTGCCACGCTTCGTACACTCGATCGCCGCTTCGATAATCGCCCGAACCTGCATCTCCAGAATTTCCGGATAGGTAATACACAATCGACAACCGCGATGGCCGAGCATCGGATTGGATTCGTGCAAATACTCAACCCGCCGGGCGACATCTTCCACCGTCACGCGTCGGTTACCCATTTCTAATTTCAGTTGATCATCGCCGAGCGAATTGTCATCAAGCTCTTCTTCGAGGCTGCGATTGATCTCATCAACCACTTTCTGCTGACCTTCCGGATTATCATTTTGCGGTAAAAACTCGTGCAACGGTGGATCAAGCAGACGAACCGTCACCGGCATTCCGCTCATAGCTGCGAAAATTCCCTCAAAATCATCTCGCTGATACGGGAGTAGTTTTTTGAGTGCCGCCTGACGATCCGGCAGAGAGTCTGCAAGAATCATTTCCCGCATCGCCACCAGCCGTTGCGGCTCTGACGGATCAAAAAACATGTGTTCCGTGCGACACAATCCGATTCCCTCGGCTCCCAGCTCGATCGCACGCAACGCATCGGACGGGGTATCCGCATTGGCACGCACCTTCATACGACGACGATCATCGCACCAGTCCATCAACGTGTTGTATTCATCCGGCGCGTCGGGACGCACCAGATCGATCTGCCCGGTGTAGATACGACCGGTGTTGCCATCGATGGTGATCGAATCGCCTTCTTGTAAGGTTCGATCGCCGAGTTTCATCGTTTTTTCAATATAGTTAATATTCAGTTTGTCGCAGCCCACGATGCAACATTTTCCCCAGCCTCGCGCGACCACAGCGGCGTGCGATGTTTTACCGCCGGTTGCGGTTAAAATACCGGCTGACGCGTGCATGCCACCCACGTCTTCCGGAGACGTTTCCTTGCGAACCAGAATTACATCGATTCCCTGGGTGGCTTTGGATTCCGCTTCTTCCGCGGAGAATGCAATTTCTCCACACGCCGCACCGGGAACCGCCCCGATCCCTTCACCCATCCGTCGTTCGGAAAGTTCCGATTCGGAACAATCCGGATCCAGCACCGGAAAGAAGAGTCGTTCAATATCGACCGGTTCAATGCGAAAAATAGCCTCGTCTCTGGAGATGATCGCTTTGGTGGCTGCCGAGGCATACTTGGCGGGTAAATATTTCTTCTTCCCCAGCTTTTGCGAAACCGACGCAGGCATTAAACCCTTCGTAGCTTGATCCACCGCGATCTTAAACGCCGCTTGGGGTGAACGCTTACCCGTACGACACTGCAACATGTATAATTTATTGCGCTCGATGGTAAATTCAAGGTCCTGCATATCTCTGTAATGCACTTCGAGAATCACACGTACCGCCTCTAACTGCTGATATACTTCTGGCATTAAATCTTGTAATCGATCCAGACGAAGCGGTGTACGAACACCGGCGACCACATCTTCCCCCTGCGCGTTGATTAACAAATCACCATAAAACACAGACTCTCCCGTGCTGGGATCGCGTGTGAAACATACGCCCGTACCGCAATCGTCACCCATGTTACCAAAAACCATCTGGCAAATATTGACGGCGGTTCCCTTGAGGTCGGTAATGTTTTCCACTTTGCGGTAGGTGATCGCCTTGTCGAGCATCCAACTGTCGAACACCGAGCTGATCGCACCGCGCAATTGCTCAAACGGATTCTGCGGAAATTTTTCTTTGGCGTGTTGTTGATAGATCGCTTTGAATTGACCGACCAACTCTTCCAGCTCCACGGCGTTGACATCGGTATCTTCGATTTTTTCGTCAGCGGATTTATTTAATCGAGTAGCGGTGCGTGATTGTTTGAGTTCATCAAAGGCTTCGTCAAAATGTTCGCGTTCGATTCCCTTGGCCGTCGAACCATACATCATGATCAACCGACGATACGCATCAAACGCAAAACGACGATTATCCGACCGCCTGGCTAACCCTTCGACGGATTCGTCATTCAGACCGAGATTCAGAATTGTTTCCATCATGCCCGGCATGGACCGAGCTGCACCCGATCGAACAGAAACCAACAACGGGTCCTTCGCGTCACCGAGTTTTTTCTTACAGCCGCGTTCGAGTTGAACCAGCATTTGTCGAACTTGTTTTTCCAGACCCACGGGCCACGTTTGACCCCGTTGATTATACACATCGCAAGCCTGCGTGGTGATGGTAAAACCGGCGGGCACGGGAAGACCGATGCGTGTCATTTCTGCCAGACCCGCACCCTTACCCCCCAGCAAATCTTTCTGATCGCTCTTGCCGTCTGCCTTGCCATTACCGAAAAAATAAGTCCAACGCTGCGATGTTGCCATGATGTACTTCCTGAAAAAGATTCCCACTACCTTTATAATTCGTAATCGTGAATCATATCGACACGGAGGGTCACGTCAAATTCTCAGCCCTCCATGAAAATTTTATGACTTGGAATCTTTATCGGTTAGAAATGATCCGCGGGATGATTTTATTGTTGGATCGCCCAGTCCAGCGAAACGCGTTCAAAACAATCGAGGGTGCTGTCCGGACTGCAATTGTAAACACGCACCCCCGAATCTTTTAACTCCTCCGCACCCTGTTGAAGCATACGAATCATCTTCGGAAATTCGGTGCTTTCATGATTGCTGGAAACATGATCTTTTCCGAAAAAGTGTGTTTGTCCCTGTTGGTGTTTCAGATCAAGCCCCACATAAAATATTTTGGTAAATCCCATGTAAACCGCCAGTTGCAACGCCAGATACGAAACCGTATATCCGCTGTATACACCCTGAGTTAAATCCCGACTGAATCCTTCCGAACCGAGCAACTTCATGGGTATACCAAACGGCCGGTTTTGAAGCGTAAACATATAACGACTCTTCTTCAGCACCTCTTCGTATTCACGAAACAGCCGTTCGTCCATCGTGCAGTGATAATGGGTTTCCGGAAAGATCAGACTCGACCGGTTCAACCCGATCACAATTCGACGAGACAACGGTGCCAAATTCGCATGGGCGAGGGATGGACCTGAAGCCAGAATAAAAACATTCTTGCCGTCGTGAAGATTTTGAAAGTCGCCAATCTTTTCGTAGGCCATCGTTATTGCATCCACCCGTCACGATCCAATGAAACATATTGGATGCGTTTACGTCCAAACGTGTACACCCCATGCGCCACACCCGCATCATCCACCACAAACGCCGGATAAGATAATTCATGCGGTGTTTCGTCAATGTGTATTGGGTCTGACCAGGAAGTGCCACCGTCTTTCGAATAGGCTAAACTTAACGGATACCGCTGATGTTCGCGGGTATGGTTGTACACCGCCCAAAGCTTGTCATCCACATAAAAGCCCGCCACGCCGGATAGTGGGTTGGGCAGTGTTGTCGGGATCACGTTGGACCACGTTCGACCATCGTCACCCGAAACACTTCGAAAACATACTCGATGATCGCCGGTGGGTCGCAACAACATCGTCATTTCTTTTTCATTGCGACGTACGATACACCCTTGAATCACTTCTACGTCTTGAAAGGTGGTTACAGGAATCCAACTGCTGACCTCCGAATCCGTTGTCAGTAATACCGTATGGTTGGTTTTCTCATCGTAGGCGGGCAACAGGAGATATTGATTGTTACGAACGATGGGGGGGTACCGCACCATGATCCCCGGATCCAATCGAACGGTTTCAGGTACTTGCCAGCTGATACCCTGGTCGTCGCTGTAGGTTTGATTCAAGACCGCGCTATCCCAGTAATGACCTCGCAACGCGACAAACATCAAATAGATTCTTCCCTGATCATTACAGAACAACATTGGGTTACCTAGCGTACTGTTCATCTCACTTAAAATACGTCGAGGCATGTCAAATTTGTTTGCCCCTTTGGGCTTACGTGCGAAGATGAGAATTCCGTCACACGTTTCTTTTTCCTTGTAGGCATACCATGTGACATACAAATCACCGTCGGGAGATAACGCAATACTGGCGCAATGGCAGTGAGGCCAGGCGGGATTTGGATTGGACAACATTTCCTTGGTAAACGTCGCAGATATCAAACGAATCATCCTATAATATTGAAGCGGAGCCTGTACCCATCTGCTCCATTCTTCGGTCATTCCGCGCGCCGCGTTAAGCTACAACATGGTCGAGATCCTGCATGAGACCATCAACACCGTGCAGCCCCATAGAACGAGTCCGACTAAGTCCAATAACAATTAACATCATATAAAACGGTGCATAATGTTATTACTTCAGTCCAAGTACAACTATTCCCCCAATCGTTACAAGTAACGCCGAGAAATTGATATCAACAACAACCGGAAAGTGCCTTATTCCGTAAAGGGAAGCTGGATGAGGTTTTCAGGAGGCACGCTCGATACGTTCGACAACACATATCGCCTCATTATTGTCACCTGTTGAGGTGATACCTATTTAGGTATCTTGTGGATCACACAGAATGACTGTATACGAGCGTAAGAATAACAGTTCATAAAGAAAGAAAAGTAATCAATAGACTTCATCCGACACTGAAACGCCTGAATCGAATTTTCGGCAGGTGTGAAGAACAAGTGGATGTACAGTTGTTTGAATCTTATCGTTAGAAAGACAGGCGACGTTCAGGTTAGCCAAATGGGAAACTATGATCATTTCAAAAGGAGAGCGAAAGTGATGAAAAATTATCGAAAGACTCATGGTGAACAGGATGCTTATAGAAAATACGCTAGATATGGAATCATCCTAGCCATCACCGGCATAGTATGGTTGGGCAGTACGCAACCTACGTTTGCAGCCAAGGCACCTTGTGGGGCGTGTTGTCATCAAGGTGTATGTCTAACAGCATTCCGGAGATCAGATGGTTTGTGCGAGTGCAATGGTATCGTACTGATAAATGGTACCTTTGGCGGTTCATGTAATGGGGGAGGGGCTTGCATACAAAGCGATGGTACTTGTCAAAATCTAAGCTTTGAATGTTGTTATGGGATAGAAGGTCCTGATGGCTCGTCTTGTTCTGACGAAAAACAGGCGTGCTGTCGAAGCTGGGGCTATTGTACTTTAGAATACGATTGGCGCTGCGCTGATCTCGGCGGAACTTCTATGGGCGCTGGAAGCGCTTGTCAGGGTACGCAAGCATGTTGTACGGATACCGCAGGTAACTGCAGTGATGTGGATTTAACTTGTTGCGGAGCGACACTAGGCGGCATTCCTGTAGGAGCAGGAACGGCTTGCGACAATCCTAATGGAATTTGTTCGACCTCATTGGCTTGTTGTAAACCTGATCACATCACAGGCATTATTAACGATGGATATAGCCCGGAGTGGTGTGATGATCACCCCATCTATTTATGTGATTTTCAGGGAGGAACGTCCGACATATATGATGCAACGGGCAATTTCGATATCACTCGGAATTGTAATAACCTGCTATCCATTGAGGATCTAGAGGGTGACCTGGTGCCTGACAATTGCGATAATTGCAGTCCAGCCAATCCCGATCACCACTGCGATTTCTCTATTTTTGATTGTAGCAATGTATTGCAATCGGATACGGGTGTCTGTGTTGGTGGTCCCCTGAATGGTATCAGCCCGTGCGGGAGCTGTACCGTATTCCCAGGAGCAACATGTGTGTATGACGGTGTTGGTGATGCGTGTGATAACTGCCCGAATAAGCTCAATAGTGACCAGGCTGATGCGGACAATGACGGACTGGGCGATGCCTGCGATGACTGTCCAACGATAGCCAGTGGGCCAGAATTGGGAACTTGTTTGAACGGGTATCAAGCTTCACCGCAAACATGTACCAATAATTTCCAATGTGGTAATGGCGGCTGTTGTATCATGGCGAATACAAGCGCTGGTGGCAACGGACCATGTATTTTTTCTCAACCCAACTGTGATGACGACTGCGTGTTAGATGTAGACGAGGGTGATTGTGATGGTGATGGTACACCGGATGATTGCGACACTGACATTGATAATGATGGGATCAAGAACGAGTTGGACGTATGTGATTATACACCCTATGACCTTACGGTATTTACAACGTCTGGACATCCATTACGTGGTACTTCTCGTTACGATGTCGATGGCGACTGCGATGTAGATGAAGATGACAGGGATTTGGTGATATCGTCTATGTCGAGTTTAGGTTGTGCAACCGGGGATGGCAGTAAGTTGGAAATCTGCGCCTGTTCCGCCACCGAAGATCCCGCACCACCACCGCCCGCTAATGAGTAGGACAAAAGATCATATAAGCCGTAAATGTTGAAATTATAACCGTGGCCGCTCTGGATGATCCAGGGCGGCCATTTTTTATCATTGCATATCCAACAACGAATCGAGTCATCGACGCAGTTGGATTTGTTGTGGTCACATCAAGTACAGCCCGCTTACTATGTTCGATTGGCAGTCCGTTAAAAAACTGTAACATCACCCCTTGGGATGTGGTTTCGGATCATGGATGAGCGTGTTTTTCAACAAACCGCGAAGTAATTCCCTTTTTAGACGCCAAGCTTTCGTCGCTGCGATTTGGATACCAGCTTGTCTGCCAATTTCGCCTGTTTGCCCATGAGATGCGCGATGTGATAATCAAGCAGGTCAAACATACCGACCAACAACGCTTCAT
>CBDTZI010000187.1:0-7029 GCA_965364865.1 uncultured bacterium
TCGTAGGTCCACCGGGTTCAGTTTGTACGAGTCCTCAGGCCTGTTGTGATCCGTTAACGGGTCTATGCAGTGTAATCGATCCTTTATGTTGTCAGTTATCCGGCGGTATCAGTAGTTCCTTTGCTGCTTGTCAGGGTGTTGGCGCGTGCTGCGATCCTATTACGGGTACTTGCAGTGATGTGGATCAGCTCTGCTGTTCGCTCTCCGGTGGTTCACCGCAGGGTGTGGGCTCAGCGTGTAGCGGTACTCCCGAAGCCTGCTGCATGGCAGATGGTTCTTGTCGCATGTTAGATCCGCTTTGTTGTCTGGATCAAGGGGGTTCTCCGATAGGTCCTGGTGTAACCTGTAGTCCAGCTCTAGAAGCTTGCTGCTTCCAGGGTGATAGTTGCCAGATGATGGATCCCGCGTGTTGTCAGGAACAAGGCGGTCAGCCGCAGGGTGCGGGCTCAACCTGCAGTCCTGCTCTGGAAGCCTGTTGCTTCCTGGATGGCACGCCGTGCGAAATGCTTGATCCGTTGTGTTGTGATACTAGTGGCGGAACACCGCAAGGTCCGGGTAGTGATTGTACTGATCCGAATATTTGTCAACCGGCGGAAGTTTGTGGACCTAACGCTACGGGCACTGCGTGTATTGATGTGGTCTGTCCAATTCCGGGCGAGAAATGTCAACCGACGGCGGTCTCGTGTGACGCTGCAGGTTGTGTCGTGCTTGGATGTGAATGTCAGCCGGAAGTATGTAACATCACAATCGATTCCGGTACATTCTTACCGGATTGTGTACAGGGATGCCCTACCGCAGATGAAGAATGTGTCTTGCAGGGCATTGATACGGACGGTGATCTTACGAATGATCTGTTCCGGTGTGAATGTGGACCGTTACCACCGCTTCCTGATCCAGATACAACTGGAGCGTTAGCTTGTGGTGGTGGTAGCGCATACGGATTACCATGTATGACCTGTTTGGGCGGTGCTCGTACTGGTCTACTTTGCTTGAGTGATAGTGATTGCATAGGCGGTGGTGTATGTCTACCCAACAATGCCTTATGTCCGGGTGATACCTGCGGTGGATTGATTGCGGGTCCGGGTACGCCCTATTCTTGGCCAAAGAATCGTTACATCGGTTTTGATGCGAATCCGGCTTGGGCCGGGACGATGATGGGGATTCGTGTAACACTGGTAAGTGTAGCCGGTAATCCCTTATGCACGGGAGTAACGCGTTGGGCAGGGCCACCTGTGATCTTCTGTGAAGGTGGAGCCTGTGCGAATACATTCTTCGGATCAAAATCGCAGGCGACTCCTCATTACATGGATTGGACCACCGTGGGTGGGCCGGTACAGATTTATGGTGAAGAGTTTATCCCTGGGTCCGTTTATCAGATCCATGCTGTGCACATGGTAACGGGTGTACCTTCATTAGCATTGAACATCAATTCTGCTAAATGGGGTGATGTGGATATTCCAATGTTCCCCTTTACGGCCGCTACGCAGCCTGCGATTTCGGATGTATTGAAAATCGTTGATAAGTGGCTCGGCTTCTTGCAGCCGGTTAAGGCCAGAGCACAGTTACAACCCCAGTTTGTAAATCCAGCAACAAGCGTGGGCATCGCAGACGTCTTAAAATGTGTGGATGCATGGCTGGGTAGTCCCTATCAATACCCTGTATCGACGGCGACTTGTCCGTAACGGTTTGGATTTGTAACTGAATAGTTTTAAGAGTTTGAGCAGGGTGGGCGTGATCGTCCACCCTGTTTATTTTTTTACAATCAACCTATCCATAAGATTTTTATTTGTGTGTGCTGAAAGAGGAGTGATTAAGTGATTACGATGTGGGCAAAGATGCTTGAATAAACTCGAACATTTTCACCGTGTAGGGCGGGGCGTAAGCGTAACCCGCGTTGTTGTGTTCGCCGGGTGTTTCAAGAAATTTTTTGGGTTGACAAGCCGCTTCAAACAGCAATCTTCCGTTTTCAAACGGGATTAAACGATCTTCCCGCCCATGAATAAAAAGTTTGGGACAGGTGATTCGACTTACTTTGTTGATCGAATCATATCGATACCGCAAAATCCATCGAACCGGCAGTAGGGGATAGTGAATTTTCCCGATGTCTGTCAGGCTGGTAAAAGAGGATTCGACGATCAAAGCCCCGGGTGTGTAGTGGGTCGCTAATTCAACCGCCACCGCGCCACCCAGCGATCGACCAAACAGAATGATTCGATCAGGCGATTCTTTCCTATTGTCTGTTAAATAATTCCAGGCCGCTTGGGCATCGAGATAAGTGCCCTGTTCGCTGGGCTTACCGTCGCTTTCTCCGTAGCCGCGATAATCAATCATCAGGGTGTTGTACCCACCTAGGTGGAACTGTTTCAGATCAAACAATCGATCAGACATGTTTCCGGCGTTTCCGTGAAAAAACAGGATTGTGGCCTTCGCCTGTGGATCTGGGATATACCAGGCTGCGATGGTTACGCCGTCCGAGGTTGTGAGCCGCAAAGGTTCATAGGTCAGCCCCACGTCCTCGGGCGTGGACGGATACCCGCGCGAGGGGAAATATATCAATCTGGCTTGCAAGAACGTAATCAACAAACAGACTCCCATGTAAGTCGAAACCGCGATGATCAGGATTCGCCGCAGTTGGACGATGAAACTTTTCGGTTTTGTTGTATCGCGGTCCATAGGTTACACGCATCAGTATTCATCGACCATTCAAACACATTGAATCGTTACATCATTATCATTATGGCGATGCAAGTTCATGGGACAATGCAGGGGAAGCATGGCCATCGGCCAAACGTGTCCGACCTCTTCGGTGATAAGGATCGGTAATGATGAATCTGTGGGAATGTGATAGTCGAGCAACGCGAGGATCGCTTCGGTGAGAATGTTGAAGCCTTCATGAAAATCGCCGAGGAGCAGGCCGTCACATTGTTGCCAGTAATCCGACAGGGTTAGATGCGACAGGAATCGGTCAAACCGTTCGATCTTGTCGTTAAAATCTTCGAGGACAATCCAGTTGCCCGCAGGCGAAATACACTCCTGATAACGCGAGCCGATCAGGGTGGATAACACGGTCAGGTTCCCGCCCACAAACGTCGCCGTGGATTGCGGCTGCAATTGACCTCGCACGAGGGTGGCTTGAAATGGTTTTGGATTCTCCCGATTTTCGATGAGGGTCAGGGCTTCACGAAAAAACGATTCAAACGTGGGTCGCAATTGTTTTTTGACCCATGTGTTTACACTCATATCCGGCGGTAAATCGTTTTTCAGGTGCAGTCGCGCGTGGCGTTTCAATCCGTAAGGCAGAAAGGCTGGGCCCATGCTGTAGTAGCCTATGCCGTGTTTATGTGCGCCGATGATGTTCGCCAGCGGCGTCAGTTCGCTGAAACCAAAGAAGGAGACCGGCATTGATCTTCGATCCATCACGGAAAAATCAATCAACGGCAATACACGCGTAAACCAGGCTCCGCCGCGAATCGTGATGATTGCAACGACCTCGTCGTCACCCAGCGCCTGTTCGATATCCTCAGCACGCTGGCGATCGTCGTTTCTTCCGCCTTGCGATTCATTTTCAACGAGTTCCATCAGGGTCTCATTGGCGGTGACTAGATAATTTGATCCAACGGTTTCCTGAACGATAGCGATGAGTTGTCTGGCGGAGTCTATTTCAATTTGCGGGAAAAAGGATCGGCAGGTTCCCGCCGGCGAAATCAGATGAATTCTGGGTATGCCCACGTTTACGATCCTCGACCCGCGGCTTTGACAAACGCATGGGCCAGGGCTTCGTCGATTGGATGGGAAGGGTCTGCGTTTTGTTTAAGACCCGAACCCACGATCACGCCGTTCGCGCACTTTAATAGTGACGCGATGTTGTCTGCGGTGGCTCCGCTGCCGACAAAAATTTTTCGATCCGGAACCGCTTCGTGAACGCGTTGCAGATGTTCAGGATCCACCGGTACGCCCGTGGCCGTTCCGGTGACGATTAACCCGTCGGCTAATCCGCGATAGGCGGTGTCTTTGGCGGCTTGTGCGATGTCGAGTTCGTGCATCGGGGTGGCGTGTTTGACGTGGACGTCGGCGAGTATGGCGATTTTTTGTCCCAGCGTTTTTCGATAGCGCAGGGTTTCGTCGGCACAGCCTTCAATGATCCCCTGATCGGTGGCGTACACTCCGGAGTGAACATTGACGCGAATAAAACTTGCACCGACCGAGGCGGCGATTCCCAGGGCGGCTCGGGCGTCATTACGCAACGCGTTGATTCCGATTTTCATTTTAAGTTCACGATGAATACGATCCGCGATGATGGCCATCGAAGCAATGCTGGCTGGAGATAAGGTTTGTCGATGAAACGGAGCGTCGCCGAAATTTTCGATGATCACTGCGTCAAAACCACACCGCTGTAATGTTTGGGCATCCGTAATCGCCCGATCGAGAATTTCATCCATGGATACCAGATGTCGCGGACTGCCTGGCAGAGGGTGCAGGTGGATGACGCCAATCAACGCGGGCGAGGGCAGTTCAATCATGATCATGTCGATTCGTGTAGTTCATAAGCCTTGCCTTCGCGCCGGCGGATTCGTGGCTATGGGTACGATTAAAATCGTCTCCCACCTTTGCTTCGCAATGGGGCAGCCATAACATCCCCGGTTGATTTTATGAGGATTTGCGAAAAACAGCGACCACGTCATTGATGGGGACAACGTAAAGGTAGTTGTCCGATTCAAACTCGACCGGGATCGCGTTTTTCGGGTTAAACAAAATGCGGTCGTATTGTCTGATCGGAAAATCATCGTCGTGGTCGAGTTGGGCGGAGACCGCTACGATTCGACCGGTGATGGTGGGGATCTCGATCGAATCAGGTAGTTCGATGCCGCCCTTGGTGACTTTTTTGTCTTCGTCCTTACGAATGAGCACACGTTTACCGAGCGGTTCGACGGTTTCCAGCTTCGATTGTTGTTTTTGTGCCCGATCGGTCATTGAAAATCGCCTTTATTTATAAAAAAATTGCCGGTCGCATCAGCGTTTCATAAGCTGATCGATCATTCTTCTACCTAACATATTGTAGGGCTTTATTAGATATTCGACCACCGGGAACCCCATAAATTTCTATCCGCGAAAAACGGCTCATTTTTTGCAGGAATTGACTCACGGGTCATACCCGGGCTGGGATTTGATGGGTTGCGAGTGTGCGAGCGTGTTCGATTACACTTCGTTGCAATGCCGCGGTGTTGTACCCGCCTTCCAACAGACTCAGGGTTCGACCTTGGGTATAGGGCGTGGTGATCTCGAGCACGAGCTGGGTCATCTGGGCGAAGTGTTGTTCGCTAAGCCCCAGTCTGGATTGTGGATCGCATTCATGGGCGTCGAAGCCAGCTGCGATGATGACGAGTTGGGGTGCGAAGCGGGAAGCCACTTGCTTTACGACGTACTCAAAGGTTTTGAGGTATTCCTCTCCGCCCGTGCCGGGTGCGAGTTGCACGTTTCGATTAAAACCCTCGCCTTCGCCGCCGCCAATCAAATCCTGACTGCCCGCTGCGGGATACAAATCTGCCTGATGAAAGGACAAGGTAAACACGGTCGGGTCGCGCCAAAAAATTTCCTGTGTCCCGTTGCCCGGGTCCAGGTCCCAGTCGATGATCAGCACTTTGTCGACGCCGTGATATTGCTGTGCGTATTTCGCAGCGATAGCTACGTTGTTGAACACACAGAATCCCATAGCTCGGATGGCGTTGGCGTGATGTCCGGGAGGGCGAATCGCGCAGAAGGCGCGAGACAGTCGGCCTTGATCAATGGCGTCGAGGGCTTCGCATCCCGCGCTGGCGGAGAGCAGGCTTTGTTGAAACACGTCGGGCGTGGCTCGGGTGTCCCGGTGATCCAAATATCGTTTTCCCAAAGTATTGGCCTGCTGGACAAATTCGATGTATTCGAGTTCATGAGCCAATTCGAGGATGGAGCGGTCGCGGATCGAAAAGCTCAAAAATTGGGTCGTGGGTAGATCGCTGCGGATACGGTCTGGGGACAGAACATGCATACGGTCCGATTTTTCGGGGCACAATATCCCCGTGTCTCTTTCGCAGAGTTGTTCATTCCAGAAATATCCAAAACTTTGATTCATGTTTGTGATTACTTAATGTTGTCTGAGTTTATAGTTAGTGACTTGCAAGGCTTCATTGACCAACGCTTCCGCCTTGGCGCGTAAACCTTCCCGATCGATATTTTCCAGTTTTAATTCTTCGTGGACGAATCCTTTGTCCTTACGTTTTTGACCGGTAAACCCAAACTCTTCGAGAATGGTTTCCATGGCCTGATGGGCGGCTAAACAACTGATGGAATAGAGTCGCCACCCCACACGTTCGATCGCGTAAAGTATGGCAGCGTGAGTCAAAATCCTTCCCAGTCCAAGTCGGCGAAACGGGTGGGGGACCATCACCAGATCGATTCTCGAAAAAGCGTTGTCATTGCCTTGTCTTTGATGGTTGGTTTGTGTGACGAGTGAGAGAGCGCCGGCGGGTTTGTTGTCGAGGCGAATGATGAAGTAGCGAATCTCCGTATCTTCGGTTTCTGTAATCTGATCGAGACAGCTTACCAGCGTCGGTTCCTTGCATCTAAATGTCTGATACAGAGATTTGTCTTCCAGTGTGAGCGTGATTCTTGGAAATGGTTTGCAGAGCATAGCCAGTCGTGGGCTTAGGACAGCGGTTGATTGTTCATTAGAGATTAAAGCCATAATGAGATTTCGACGCTTCGAGTGGGTGGCTTCAATAGTGAGTCGATTGTGAGACATGGCTTTATAATCAGGGCCTGTACGAATCGGGCAACCGTGACAACCAAGTTCTTTTCGGACTGTAGAACAGGTGCATTTCAGGTTTTTTCAATGTGTGTGAGTGATGTTAACCCCGCAAATCAAGGCGTATCTGATTTCTCACGTCGATCGGCGTAGGGCATAAGGAAGGCACGCAGGGGTGGGGGTGTAAACTTCGGGCCTCGTTTTGTGATCGCTTGGTGAAAATCGGTAAAGGGGGCGCCGCATCGTTT
>CBDTZI010000188.1:0-7010 GCA_965364865.1 uncultured bacterium
TTCCTTTTTCCGAGGCGGCAGATTTTTTCCCGCCAATTTTTGAGCCATTCGCACCAGCGCCACCATGGGAAACAACAGCGAATTGTAGCTGCCCCATTCCACGATTTCCCAATCCACACTGTGGATTAAATCGTGAAACTCTTTTGATGAATATCGCCGGTGATGTAGTGCGATTCGATCCAGATCACTCCAAAGCCATCGATGGGCAGGTACGGTCAAAACCGCCAACCCATCGGCGGATAAGACACGATGAAACTCCGAAACTGCCCTGTAATCGTCGGGCAAATGTTCGAGCACATCCAGGCAGGTGATGACATCGACGGTGTGGTTTTGCATCGCGATCGAACTCACATCACCGCACACCCAATTGATTTTTTTCTGATCGTGTTGGTCCTGATCTTGATAGGCGCTGAGTCCTTCGAGAAGGGCGGTCGGCGCAAAATCGATTCCCAAACGTGTTACGGGTCCATTCAGCGATCGCAGATTCCCACCCGTTCCACATCCCGCATCGAGCCATCGCTTATGACCCTTGCGCATAAACATGCTCAACAGCCGATTGATGAATCGCCGACGGGCGGCGTACCACCAGTGCGTTTCTTCCAGCTTGGGATAATCTGCGTAAACGTGATTTTGCATGGTGAATGTTAGCTCAACTGTTAAGAATGATCCGATCAACAGATTCTTTTATAACACGGGTTCTTTCCTTGGGTTCATAGCTTTGGCGGTCGAAGGCGCATGGTCACGCAACAGCCTGACAAATTTGAGCAGCCAGTGTTGAACAAAACCGGCCAACCACACCAACGTGTAGGATAAGAAGATCAGCAGCAGCGGTTTGATCACGACGGCGTATCTGGTTTGAGGCCCGCTTAAAAAGGACGAGATCATGACATGCAGTGAAACGATCACCAGAAGAATAAACCAGCATTCGCGCGACGGTGCATAAAGCGATAACAAGCAGCCGATCAGACTCAACGCGATCATCCATTCGTAGGGGCTATCCAGAAATCCGATTTTCCCGCCGTGCTCAATCCGTTGATAAAACCAACGAGAGAATCCCGTCCCCATCGGAGTCAGCGTCTTCGCCTCTGACTGTAACGGCAAGTAGTGTCTGTAATGTGTTAAGACATGCTCCCATGATCCTTCACCCAGGGCGTAGGTGCTCGCATCGTAAAGGACCGACTCTTTGTCACGCTGACCGTTGATCCCCGGTGCAGCCCCGGGCCAGAAACGATAGACCGGATCCGGCGCCAACAGCAACCAGGCTGCGTATTTGAACGTGTTGATGAAAATCGTTCCGGGATATTCAACAATCAAATCTCGCCCCGCTCGACCGAGTATGGCGCTGGAATCCGCAAACGTAATCCCGTGTACATTATGATAGGCGTCAATCACGGTTTGGCGATCGCGGTAATCGGCATCGGGTGGAAGATCACCTCGTCGGATCGCTTCAGCCATGACTTCATGAATTTCGATCATGGTCGGACTTTGCGTGGAATCCAACCCGTCAAAGGTAGCCGCCCGCAAATAATACATGTAATCCAAACAACGGGTCGCCTGCAAACTATCATGGGTTAACGAGTTGTTGATCATCCACGGAGCTGCGACCAGGATAGCCGGTATCGTTGCGACCGCACATCCCGTTATGATTTGTTTAACAAACCTCACAAACCAGGGATCATAACAGTTGATTTTAAAAGTGCGAAAGATTCTAAACAGCACAACCATCGCACTCACGCCGATTAGAAATAACGCGATCGGTTTTAGAAGATATCCCACGCCGATACAGAGTGATGAATAAACCAGGTGTCGTGTGCAGCCTTCAAAATAATAGCGGATCAGAAAATAGACACACGCGATCACCGCCAGGGTGAACGGGGTTTCGGTTAACACAACATTGGCGTATGAGATCAACTGTAAACTGACTCCACAAAACAAACCGGCAAGCAGTGTGATGCTTAATTTTTTCGATACATGCCATGCGATCAGCGTCGCCAGCAATGTGGTAACGATCGTCATCAGGTGTTGAATAACCAGAATCGCGGTGGGGCTTGACGATCCGAACACTTTGAAAATCGCCGCAAGAAAAAGCGGATAGCCGGGCGTACGAATCAGAAACAATTCATTCTGAAAATCGAAATGGTCAGCGATTCCGCCAGCCAACACGATATAATCGATCGAATCGGGATACACCCAAAGTTGACTCGCTGCCAACGACAGGCCATTTGTCACTAGAGCAACGAGTCCCACAATGATCAGGCAGCGGCGAAGGCCAACACTACCTGACCCGCGATTTCGACGCATCTCAGACAGCATGGATATCGAGCTGTTTCCGGCAACATCCGTTTTATTCCACGGGGTTTCCCGTTTCGCGGCGGATGGATATTCCGGTTGCGTGGATGAACGGGGTTCATCTTGCGGCATAATCATTACTCCGATGACTTAACTTGCCTGGCTTAATGGATCAGGTCACTTCATAAGCGTTATCGGTCAATGATCGGGCCGAATTCAACCGCTCGACTTAGCCGGTTGTATAAAAGTACAGTTATCAACACTGTGAAGAGGGCGAGGATTGTTATTGTTTCCAGGTTGAATGGATTGCTCCGAGTCTGATCCTGTTTTATACTCGGTGGTGACAACGCTCCATGAGTGACGAACCCTTGAAAAGAAAGGACTCCATTGAGTCATTTTTCCTTTCCAGCACAAATAGACATTTTTCACGGGCTGCCCTCGTTCTTTGAACGCGTAGCCTCCAGGCCGTGGGTCACGCTTATTGAATTACTGCTGATCGGCAGCATTGTTTATACCGTACTGAGATTTTTGCAGGGCACGCGCGGAGCGCGACTGGTTCGTGCGGTCTTGATGATCCTGGCGGTCAGTTTTGCCATCGTCTGGCTTATCGCGGAACAGTTTGGCTTTGAACGTATTAATGTGCTGTATCCCTATTTTATTCTGGGTGTTTTTCTGATTTCGCTGGTCGCGTTCCAGACGGAGCTTAGAAGATTGTTGATTCGTCTTGGGGAGGGGGGGTGGATGCAACGCTGGTTTAAGACGGCCAATCCCGCCATCGATCCGATCGTTTCAGCAGTAGTTCAATTAGCAAAAACGAAAACCGGCGCATTGATTGCGATCGAACGAACCACACAGATGGGCGGCGTGTCGGAAACGGGTGTTTCCCTGGACGCGGTCGTGTCGACTGAATTGATCGAGACCATCTTTTGGCCGGGATCTGCACTGCACGATCTGGGTATGATTATCAATCAAAATCGAATCGTCGCTGCGGGATGTCAATTTCCGTTGGCGGAATCCGGCGACGTGGATCGATCCCTCGGCAGCCGACACCGGGCTGCGCTGGGCATGAGTTATGAAACTGACGCGGTCGTGATCGTGGTCAGCGAAGAAACCGGTACGATATCGATGGCAATTCGTGGTCAATTGCACCGTGCGTTGACCGTTCAGAACTTACGAGAATCTTTGGTCAAAGAACTCACTTTCGACTCCGGTCCGAATCATTCAGGGGATAATAAGGATTTGGGTTCAGCCGATTCAAACACTCAAACAGACAGAGGACAGGATGGAACAGGTCAAGCTGCTTAGTATGACAACAATGCTTACGGTGTTGATCTGGGCCGGCGCAGACAGTCTGGTCAACGAAACCGCGATGATTCGTGTAAGTATCGAACTCATACCCCCCGAAAACGTTTCGAATATGCTGATCCAGATCGAAGAAAATATGCATTCCTTCGAGCTGGAAGTTTCCGGACCGCATAACGCCATTAAAAAATTGTTGTCGCAAGCACCGTTAAAAATGACGCTTGCCGTTGCAGATCGTGCAACCGGAAAATCAGAAATCCACCTGGAACATGACACGATAAAACGAATGGCATCGACCGCCGGTCACGACCTGCACGAAATTGTAATCGGTTCGATCGCGCCCGATACGATTCACATGACGATCGACCATATCATCACACAGCAAGTGACTCTCACCGTGAATCAATCCAACCTGACCTATGATGTTGATCCACAACTTCAACACACGTCAGCTACTCTATCTATGCGGGAGAGTGTTTTCCTTGCGCGAAGTTCCGACGCGCCGATGCAAATCGATTTGAGTCAGGAGATAGATCGACTGTTCAAAGATCAACCGCTGGGTAAAAGGGTGACGTTTCCGGTGTCGCTCAGCGCGAGAACTTTTGGGCCGGATGCACGAGTCGAACCCAACACGATCGAAGTGACCGCCGCGGTGGAAACCCAGCTCGTCACGCAACAGATACCAACCGTCCCGATTTTACTGGCGGTGAGTGTTGCCAACCTGGACAAACCTTTTCGAGCGGTTGCGCGAGATGGAAACCCCTTATCGCTCATGACGCAAACCATTTCGGTGATCGGTCAGCGTGAAGATGTGGATCGTTTGATGCGAGGCGAAACGCGGGTGTATGGAATCATCCAACTCAAACAGGAAGACTTCGACGCCCTGGGTAAACTCAAACTGGTGACCCCGGAATATCACCTGCCCCCCGGAATCCGGCTTGCGGAGCAACCCGCACCGGTCGAATTCAAGCTGGATAACCACACCGAGTCTTCAAACTAAAAAGATGTCACTTAAGTGCTAATACTCGATTATAGCGTAGGAGCTTGTCACCGACATCTAAAGGTGATTTGGTGATGTGTAAATTATTCCACTTGTCTTTGTTACTGCTGTTCGTCCGATCAATGCATTCTGTGGGATAACATTTTTGGAAGGTACAAGGCCATTGTCACTCTTGCCATCAAAATATAGAAAATTATAAAATTTACGCATCATTCCCGAATAATCGAGAGAAAAATCCACGATTCGGAAGATATGATTCAAATCGTTGCCTAAGAAGACTAGCGACTTGACGATATGTATCATCTTTTTCGATATGTGGTACGCAATCCTTGAAATTGTAATCTTCCTCTCCGTATTGGTCCGCAATCTCGCAAGCTCGATTATGTCGCTCTGTTTGTATTTTATCGATTCTCAATCCAAGTTTATGCGTAATAACTATTTCGCAGATAAATTTCATCGTATCGTTATGAGGCATATCGCAATGCTTCGGTCTCTTCCCTGTCATTCGTTCCCAAACATCATAAATATACCACTTTGCAGATTCATGAAGATCGAGTAATTCGCTGGCTTTTACTTTCGTTAAATTATCATCAACATCAAATCCTAAGTCACATGCATAAGCAATTTGTTTTTCAGTAGCGGGTTCATACTGTTGGATAAGTTCTTTCGCAATATCACGCGGGGTATCTAATTTTATATCAAGTCCAAGTTCTTTACCGCGTTCAAGTTGTCTATCCGTTGCGAATCCCTTACGGACTTTTTTAGATGGTCTTATTTCCCGCCTGCAAGTTTGGCACAATAATTGTCCACTTTCAATCGGAAGTAGGACTCGTGGATTCTTGCCACAAACTTCACATTCACCTTTGATTTGTTCATTATCCATGGCGGTATAGGTTTCCTGTGCTATTTATAGCAGGTGTTTTTACCACTGATTGAGATTTGTGAAAAGTACGTATATAATGGTGTAACCTGCGAAAAGCCCTCGACTTACCTCTCTGCCTTCTCCAGAAGTTTATACGGGGAAGCTTTATTTATGGTCCGATGTACGGACCAAGCTATGTAGGGCTAATTTGTTCCCCTCTTAGGCGGGCGGCCTACCTGAGCTACTGATCGCGTAATAGAGTGAAGCGTGAGCCAGGCTTATCCACATCACCGCTATAATGATTCCCACACCGAAGCAGATCAGGCCTGCGATACTGATGGGAATTGCCAATAAACAGATAAGAAATACTTTCCACGCATGTCCGTTTGTCATGCGCCAACTCTCCTGAATGGCCTCGATGACTTGCATCTTTCGATCTACGACAAGGTAAGGTGTAAAGGCTAACTTACACGCAAATATGATTCCCGGTACGATTAAAAACACAAACCCTAAACCGCAGATAACAGCCACGAGCAGACTCGCCAAAACGGCATTCCAGTAGTTATGAAAAACTTCGAACATATCTTTGACATCGAGCGCGTCGTTTCTGGCTGCCTTGAGATAGACAAACGAAGAACCGTAACCTATGGGGGCGATAAGTAAGATGCCATAAGCCATAGAAAAGAGGCCTAAGAAGGGAGCCTCATCTTCCACCTCTTGAGCAATGACGCCCATGATGGAGGATGGAATGGAAATCAGTATGGCTATGATGCCGACGAGAAATAGGATCAGGAAGTGCTTCCACAGATGTCGCCAGCCATGACCGTAGGACGTTCCCACTCCAATCACGGGAGGTGTGCCATTCGCATGTCTCGGAGGCGTAGGTGGCACCGTTCCTGGTGTCGCGCTCACGCATTGCGCAGAGGGTACCAGCGTCTGTTGGCAATTGGGGCACGCGATCCGCATTTGAAAGTGTTGTGGGGCGACACGCATCGCCCGACCGCAAGCCGGGCAAGTTATCGTAGCGGACACCTGGTCCTCATGATAGGAATTGGCTTGGTTCATCATGTTTCTCTGGATGTTTCTCTGGTCGACACTCCTATCATAACCCTCACAAGACCTGTCCGCCACATATAGACAGTACGGAACGGATCGCACCAGGATCCCTGAGTCCGCATGGTCTCGCTAGAACAGCAATCAAATTGAAGTAGTACGTTATTGGATTGTTTGGGTTTAAGGGTTGACAGCCTTGGAGGGATGTGCATGATACCCGGTGCGGTGACATTACGTTCAGGGAAACACCCGTTCCCATTCCGAACACGGTAGTGAAGCTTGGACGGCCGATGGTAGTCGAAAGGCGAGAGTAGGTGATTGCCGTATTATTTTTTTTATACCCGCTTCGGCGGGTATTTTTTTGCGCGGTGTCTTTTATGCTTTTAGTTTGGACGTAACCTTCTCTGAAATGGAGTACGCGATGTTTTTCACAACATTGATCAATACTTTGTTGAATGGCTTGATCCCACTCATTATTCAGTTGATTCTCAGTTTCTTTACCGG